>DAOWKF010000127.1 GCA_030640045.1 Candidatus Omnitrophota bacterium
GGTAACAGCGAAGGTCTTGCGCCGCGGCCATTATATCTATGAGGTTCCTATTTCCTATGTAGGCCGGAGTTACAGCGAAGGGAAAAAGATCACATGGCGGGAAGGATTTAGGTCCATATATTACCTTTTCCGGTTTTTGTTTTTTAATTAGGAAAAAATGCTGGTTATTCTTGATTTAGACGGAGTAGTTTATCGCGGCAAGAAGGTTATACCTCAGGCGCCTGATACAATAGCCCGCCTCAAACAAAAAGGCCATAAGATATATTTTTTGACCAATAATTCAACTCTTACCCGCAAAGGATTTCAGCAGAGACTTTCCCATTTTGGCATAGATTGCAGAAAAGAGGAGATAATGTCCGCAGCATATGCAACAACCCGGTTTTTTAAAAGAAGAGGTTATAAAGGCAGTGTTTTTATTATAGGGGGCCCGGGGCTTGCCAGGGAAATGGAAAACGCCGGATTTAGACTTGTTGGAAATAATAGCCGTAAGATTGATTTTGTAGTTGTCGGGATGGATAGGCATTTCAAATACCGCGATCTCTGCACTGCCCAACAGGCAATTTTGAAAGGCGCGGCGTTTGTTGCAACTAATGTAGATGCTACTTATCCGGTCGAAGGAGGGGTCTTGCCCGGGGCCGGAACAATGGCAAGCGCAATAAGAACAGCTACCTCAACCAGGCCGATTATCGTCGGCAAACCCAACACATTTATGCTTAATGAAATTTTAAGAGAGGCATCTGTCCCTGCAAAAGAAGCCATCATAGTCGGGGACAGGGTTGAAACGGATATATTCCTGGGGAAAAAATGCAAGGTAAAAACAGTGCTTGTATTAACCGGAATAACTCAACTTTCTGATTTAAACAAAATAAAAAAAGACAAAAAGCCGGACTATGTAGTCAAAGATATCAGCGGACTGTTGAAATTGAAACTGTTGTTCCCTTCAACAGTTTCATCCTGAACAAAGTGAAGGATTTCATGAAAGACCTAAATTGCATACGGAATTTTTGTATTATCGCCCACATTGACCACGGTAAATCCACGCTTGCGGACAGGTTTCTTCAGATAACCGATACAATCCCTCAAAGGCGTTTTAGAGAGCAGGTCCTGGATGATATGGACCTTGAGCGGGAGAGGGGCATTACCATCAAGGCCAAGGCAGTGCGCATGAACTACAATGGCAAAGATGGTAAGGAATACATCCTTAATCTCATTGATACACCCGGCCATGTAGATTTTGGCTATGAGGTTACAAGGAGCTTGGCAGCATGTGAAGGCGCAGTCCTTGTAGTTGATGCTGCCCAGGGAGTAGAGGCCCAGACAGTAGCCAATCTCTATTTAGCCTTAGAAAAGGATTTAACTATTATCCCTGTCATAAATAAGATAGATCTCAAGAATGCTGATCCCGAAGGGGTAGCCAGGCAATTTAGTTCACTCCACGGGTTAAAGGCAGAGGAAATTTTTAAGGTAAGCGCCAAGACCGGGGAAGGGGTCCAGGAGATTCTTGGCGCGATTGTAGAGCGCATTCCTCCTCCTCGGGGCGAGGCAGATAAAAAACTTCAGGCGCTTATCTTTGATTCTTCTTTTGATACCTACAGGGGAGTAGTAGCTTATATCAGGGTCTTTAACGGAGAGGTTAAAACAGGGGACAGGATAAGACTGATCAGCACCGACAGGAATTATGAGGTATCAGAGGTGGGATTTTTTAAGCCTTCTTTTATCCCAACCCATTCCCTTAGCGCAGGTGAAGTAGGTTATTTTATGGCCAATATTAAAGAGATATCCGATGCCCGCATAGGAGATACGATAGTCTTAGCCAAAGATAATGAGACAAAAGCTTTGCCGGGATATAAGGGAATCAAACCCATGGTCTATGCCGGCTTTTATCCGGTAAGGGGAGGAGATTTTGGAGCGCTTACCGAGGCCTTTGAAAAGCTCCGTTTAAATGATTCAGCATTTATTTATGAGAAAGAGTCTTCTCAGACTCTCGGCCATGGATTCCGGTGCGGGTTTTTAGGGCTTCTCCACATGGATATTGTGAGAGAGAGATTGAAGCGCGAATATAATCTTGAGATTATAGTTACCTTCCCCAGCACTGTCTATCGCATCAGAAAAATGAATGGGGAGGTAATAGAGATAGACAATCCTAATGAATTGCCTTCACCTCAGGAAATAGAAGCAATAGAAGAGCCATTTTTGAAGATATCCATCATATGCCCTGCAAAAGACTTTGGGGCTATTATGAAATTGTGCCAGGATAGGAGAGGAATAAGTAAAGGTTATGAATATCTTGATCCGGAAAGGGTCATGATTATTTATGAGACACCTTTACCTGAAATTGTCCTTGATTTCCATGACCGTCTTAAATCTGTTACCAGTGGCTATGGCTCTTTTGACTATGAGCATATTGGTTTTCGTGAAGGAGATCTGGTCAAGTTAGATATTTTATTAAACAATGAGCTCGTGGAGGGATTTTCTTTTATTGTCCATCGTGAAAAGGCTTATGCGCGCGGGAGAGAGGTCGTTACCAAACTTAAAGATGCGATACCCCAGCACCTTTTTGCCATTGCTATTCAAGCTGCCATCGGTAAACAGGTTATAGCAAGGGAAACCATAAAGGCGTTTCGAAAGGATGTAACTGCTAAACTCTATGGAGGCGATGTTACAAGAAAAAGGAAGCTTTTAGAAAAGCAGAAGGCAGGGAAGAAACTGATGAAAGGGAGAGGCCGGGTCAATGTGCCTCCGGATGCCTTTATGGCAGTATTAAAGACTGAGTAAGCAGGCCTGAGAATAGAGGAACCTATGGAAAAGATAATAAAGAAAAAATCAATAATCCGGGAATGGGTTGAGGGTATAATCATTGCCTTTATCATTGCAATGATTATACGTACTTTTGTTGTCCAGGCCTTCCGCATTCCAACCGGCTCCATGCATCCTACCTTAAAGATTGGTGACAGGATACTCGTGACTAAATTTATCTATGGAAATAGATCAATATTAAAATTACGCGAGCCCCGAAGAGGAAATATTATTGTCTTTGTCTATCCGGAAGATCATAAGAAAGACTATATTAAGAGACTTGTTGGCCTGGGAGGAGAAAAGGTTTTAATAAAAAACGGTGAGATCTACATCAATGGCGAACGCCTCCGGGATTCACCCAGTATCACAAGCCGTTATTACTTTAGCTCGGGATATCACGGCACCCAGGAAGTAACTGTCCCGGAAGGAAGTTTTTTTGTCCTGGGCGACAACAGCGCCAATAGCAAAGACAGCCGCTACTGGGGTTTTGTCCCGAACAAAAATCTCATAGGCCAGGCATTTTTTATCTACTGGCCCCTTACGCGCCTCGGCCCTATCTATTAAGAAATGTTTAAAAGGCCTATAGTCGGTATAGCTATATGTATGGGTGTGGGGATATTTGTGGGCTATGCTGCAGGGATGCCTTTTAAGTTTGCCTATATTAGCTTTTCCATTTTCGCCTTAGGTAGCTTGGCAGCGTGGATATGGGAAAAAGACGTAGAGAAGGGGATAACATTTATTTTTATCTGTCTCGCTGTATTTTTTTTAGGAATGACACTTATTCAAGGCGAAAGGCAGAATTTAGCGCAGCATCCGCTTACCACTTCACTGAAAGGCAAAACCCTTTCCATTCGCGGGACTATCTGTGCTTATCCGAAGGAGAAGATTATTTACCATACCCGATGGGAAAAAGGGCAGAGAAAGGCAGTTAAGAAAGTTAAAATCTCATTCCCTATAAAGATTGAACAGATTAAACGAAAAGATACCTGGCAGGATATGGGTGGTAAAATTTTGGTAAATGTATATGAGATTGCTTCGCTCCGCAGGCTAAAGCCTGCAACTACCGCTCTCAATGACAAATTTAGAATAGGTGACAGGATAGAGATAAAAGGATTTTTAAGACCGCTTCCAACTGTTAGAAATCCAGGTGATTTTAACTATGGCGCGTATCTGTTGCGTAAGGGGATACTGGGGCAGATTTACCCCGTTCGAAATGTCAATCCCGCAAATACACCCCATACCAGTTTGGTACGGGGCACGCAGGACGAAATTTTGAACGGGGTGAGTATTTTAAGTCGCGATAACATCCCTTTTATAAAACGCCTTGCAGCGCGGGGTAGGGATTATATGGAGAGGATAATTGATTTGGGGCCTTATGATAATGGTCGGGAAAATCTACTCAAGGCAATGCTTATAGGTAAAAGAGAGGGCATAGATGAAAACCTTAAGCAAAACTTTATCAACACAGGCACTGTCCATATAATGGCGATATCAGGGCTGCACCTTGTTATAGTTATGGCTATTATTCTTTTTATATGTAAAATCACTTTTATTCCGGGTAGATACGCCTCTCTACTCTGTATCACTTTTCTAATTCTCTACGCCTTCCTTACCGGAGGCAGGGCATCAATCTGGCGGGCTGCAATTATGGCGGGGCTCTACCTTGGAGGCAGGCTTTTTAATCGTCAGGCGGATAAATGGACAACCCTTTCTTTAGCAGGTCTCATTATTTTGTCTATTTCTCCTCAGGCTTTATTTGACTCTGGTTTTCAGCTTACTTTTATGGCAGTGTTCGGACTTATGTATCTTTATCCGCGCCTGGAAAATGTCTTAAGGGAAAAATGGAAAAGGATTTTCGATATAAGTGCGAGTGGATATTTTGTGAAGGCGCTTCTGGTAATCCTAACAGCTCAAATTGCCCTTGGCCCGTTTTTAATCTATTATTATTACCGTTTTCCACTCATTACGTTTATTGCCAATCTCGCTATAGTGCCTATTTTAGGTGTAGTAACTATCCTCGGATTTGTCGCATCTATATCAGGATGGGTTTCTCTCTCTGTAGCCATGGCATTTAATGCCGTTAACAATATTTTTCTTTTAATTATGGACAGGACCACTGCCTTTTTAGGAAACCTGCCCGGCCAGATTATCTATCTGCCAAGACCTCACCCGCTTTTTTTTGTGTTTTATTATACGATTTTGTTTTTGGTCTTCTATCCTTTTAAGGAGAGAAGTTCGTAGATTACGACCGGCTGTGTCTTCCCTTTGACTGTAGTCTCACCTAATTTTTTTACTTCTGCCAGGTTTTTTACCTTTTCATATGTAGATTGGGTCAGGATAATACGGACATTATAGTCACGCGTCAGGGCCTCGACCCGCGCGCCGAGATTGACCTCATCCCCTATAACAGTGTAATCTAAGCGGTTTGTTGACCCCATATTCCCTACCATCATCTGCCCTGTATTTATCCCCACGCCAAAATCAAGCGGTTCCTTTCCTTCCCGTTTCCATTTTTCCTGTAGTTTCTTTAATTCCTCGAACATCTCCAGGCTGGTTTTTACAGCCATCTCAGCGTGGTTTATTGGTTTTTTTATTGCCGGGGCACCAAAAAAGGCGACAATCTCATCTCCTACGTATTTGTCCAGGGTGCCGTTATATTTAAGGATGACATTAGTCATAACATCCAGATATTCATTGAGGATGTGGATGACCTCTTCAGGTGCGCGTTTTTCACAATACGTGGTAAAGCTCCTGATGTCAGAGAATAAAACTGTGAGCTCCTGCCTTTTTCCGCCCAGCCCTAATTTACCAGGGTCAGCTAAAATTTCATCCATAACTTTCGGGGAGAGATAGTGGCTAAAGGCCTTTCTGACCCATTTCTTTTCCTTTTCTTCACTAATATAGCGGTAACTGGTTATGGTTATGTAAGATGATATGATTAAGCCCATGGGTGCGGCCATATTGATAGCTACCCCGTGTTTTTGAAAGAGATACTGCCCCAGGACAATGAAAATACCAAGTAATACGAAACTTGTTGACATGCCTTTCCGCGGGGAGAGCATGGGGGTAATAATAGCTATTACTAAGCTGGCGAGCAAAAAAATAGAACAATTAACCAGCGGAGATGCCAGCATTATAAAACGTTGAGTGAGGATAGTATTTAATAGATTGCTGTGTAAGCCAACCATGGGATAGTCAGGCTGAATCGGGATGGGTCTTCTGTCGTGGGCCCCGGTTGCGGTTAGTCCGACAAAGCATGCTTTACCTTTGACAAGACGTGTGATTTTATCCTTTAATTCTTTTTCTTTTTTTCTCTGAAAGTCTATTACTCTATATTCCTCTTTTAGTTCCGTTGCATTTGACCGTTGTATATTTCTTTCCAGAAATTCGAAGATATCTCTTTTTGCCTGCTCTATCTCTTCGAGTGAACTCTCCTTATTAACACGCTTTAATCTTTCCGAGGTATATTTGCTGTCAAGCAGGAGAAGATTTTTCTCCAGCAAATTTCTTATTTGTTTTAGTTCGATAATCCCGACAAATGGGATGTGTTTAAATGCCTTCTCCCACTTTCCGGCCCAGTGGATAATCATATGCATTTTTTCGTCTACAGGTAGAACTATTTCATCTTTTCCCGCCACGGCAGCCATGCCTGTAATTTTTATATATTTATCAGAGACTATTTCTATTGCCTGATCAGGTGTTTTGGTAAGGGTAAGAAAACTGGAGAAAGCAAGCTGGGGAAAGAGGCTGCCTTTATATTCCCAGATGAGGGGGATGCGGCGCATAACGCCGTCTCTGTCCAGCGAACCCGCGGAGACGAAACCTGTGCCTGTTATATTTTTAAAAAATGTCTCGATCGACAGCGAAAGAAGCCCGCTTTTATATAAATTTTCTTTTTTCTTTAAATTTTCATACTTTATCGGCAGGGAAAATCTTTTTTTAAATAATGCCTCTTCCTGCGGGCTAATTTTTTTTTGGGTTTCTTCTTGCGGGAAAATGAACGGAATAAATACATTATGTCCCCGCTTGATAGCCTCCGCCATTAATTCATCATGGTCAAGAATAGTTTCATCTAATTTTTTTAAAAGGTAAGAACTCCTTCCCTCTACCCCTTCTTTTAGCTGGGAAAGGTAAGTAGAGATATCCTTGGGAGAAGCCCCCCTGGAAGCCTCTTTAGCTATTTTATCTGTATCTTTTCCTACTTCATCTAATCTCTCTTTTATTTCATCTCTCAGGTTTAACGAGATCATGTTTCGGTCCACTGTAGGATGGCTTGGTTCTAAAAAATGGATATCAAAGACAATTGCCTCACTGCCGCACTCTGTAAGGATATCAATTAAATCGGCATAATATTTCCTCGGGCACGGAAATCCCAGTTTCCTTAGGGTCTCATCGTCTATATCAATGTGCACGATTTTTCCCGAGCAAGGCGGCTGCGGCTCCAGCACGAAACGGAGATCCAGCATTTTGAGCTCCAGGGTTTCATAGACAGCCCTTAGGGGAGGGATTTGATAGAGGATAAAAAAGAGGATTATTATTCCCAGGGTAATAATCAGGCTCGCCAGCGCCCTTTTCTTTTCCTTGGATAAATTCATGGTATGGAATTCCAAAACATTATTTCAACCACTGAAAATCATGTTAAAGTTATCATGGAGCGATTTTCTTGCTAAACCATTATAATTTTTGCGGGGGGAAAACCGTTGAAACCGGCAGTGGCGCTCGCACATGAATAGGCGCCGATATTTTTCACGTAAATCACGTCATTTACATAAAGCTCGGGTATTTCGCAATTCTCTGAAAGGGTGTCGAAGGAATCGCAGGTAGGTCCGGCGAGTGTGCTTAAAAATTTCTGACCGCGTCTCAGTGTCTTGAACTCATATCTGCAGTGGTCAAACACCATGCCGGAGAAATCAGTATAGATACCGTCATTAAGGTAATAATAATTTTTATTATTGCGGAAGGTCCTTCCTATAACCTGCGTAACCAGGATCCCGGCAGGCCCCACCAGGAACCTGCCCGGTTCAGCGATGAATTTAACATTTTTATCGAAACGGCGTTTCAGCTCGCGTCGGACCTGAGACCCCATTCTTTCGAAATTTATTCCTATCTCATTGTCAAAATGTTGAATCGGAAAGCCGCCGCCAATGTCTAAAATTTTTAAAGGGAACCCGTTTTCTTTTGCCTCTTCAAAAATCTCCTCGGCTATTTCAATCGCCTGCAGATAGTTTTCAACGTTTGTAGCCTGCGAACCCACATGGAAGCTGACACCTGCAGGGACTAATCCCAATGACTTTGCCTTGCGCAGGAAAAAGAATGCCTGTTCCTGGTCGGCACCGAATTTAAGGGAGAGAGCAACCACGCTTCCCTGGTTATCTACCTTAATACGAACAAGTACATGGGCGCCGGGGAAATACTTGGCGAGCTTGTAAAGTTCCGGCTCATTATCAAAGGTCATAAGTTTGACCCTTCGCCTTCTGGCAAATGCGATGTCTTCGGGGGTTTTTATAGTATTAGCAAAGATAATTTTTTGAGGTGAAGCCCCGAGCGCCAGGACCTGTTTCATCTCAGGAGCGCTTGCTACGTCAAAACTTGTGCCAAGCTTGATAAAAGTTTTAATGACACCCGGGTGAGGGTTGGCCTTTATGGCGTAGAAAGGAATGACATCGGGTAAACATTTGCGAAAACGGCGGTATTGTTTTTCTAAGACCGAGCGCCTGATAAGCATGAATGGAGTGCGGTGTCTTTTTAACGCGAGTCTTATAAGACTCTCAACACCATTTACGCCGGATTTAGACCTGGACTGTTTCGAGTTTTTCCGGGGCGCGCTCATATGCATTTAACCTTTCTCTTGCATCCACCAGGAATGTGGTAAATTGCCAGATGTCCTTTTCTTCGGGTTTGGCAATATCGAACTTGGTGAATTTTGTATTAAGGTTTTTTAGCGGGGTCCAATCAACTGCTTTTGAAACA
>DAOWKF010000096.1 GCA_030640045.1 Candidatus Omnitrophota bacterium
GAGAGAGGCCATTCTAAACAATAAAGATGTATTTGTTGAAAAACCCCTGGCCCTTTCGGTAAAGGACGGGGAGGAACTTGTGAGACTGGCAAAAGAGAAAAACAAGATCCTTATGGTCGGGCATCTCCTGAAATATCATCCAGGTATCCGCTGGATTAAAAAGTATCTCTCTTCAGGCGAGATGGGGGATATTTACTATCTCTATTCTGAGAGATTGAATCTGGGGAAGGTGAGGAGCGATGAGAATGCCCTTTTTAGCCTTTCCCCTCACGATATCTCAGTCATGCTGTATTTTTTGGACAGCGACCCTGTTGAAGTGAGTGCAAGAGGAGAAGGTTATATCCATGATGGGATTGAAGATGTCATATTTTTTACGCTCCGTTTCAGCAATAAGGTCCTGGGGCATGTCCATGTGAGCTGGCTTGACCCTCATAAGACAAGAAAGATGACCCTGGTTGGAAGAAAAAAAATGCTCATCTTTGATGACGTTGAAGAGGTAAAAAAGGTAAAGATATACGAGACTGATTATAACCATATCAAGAGTAACATTGTCGTTACCCCTCCGCTGGACATGACTGAGCCGTTGAAATTAGAGTGCCTGCATTTATTAGAGTGTTTAAGAAAGAGGCAGACACCGCTCAGTGACGGCATGGAAGGTATTAATGTCCTTAAGGTTTTAGAGGCAGCGCAGATTTCTCTAAAAAATTCCGGCAAACCTGTTAAGATATGACGAAGATAAATAAAACCGCCCGTATCGGCAAAAATGTTGTCCTTGGAGAGGATGTTATTATCGGACCTAATGCCATTATCTATGAAGGGACAGTTATTGGAAAAGGAACGGTTATCAATGAAAACAGTGTCCTTGGAAAGACCCCTGCTATAGCCGGGACAAGCACACTTAAGCCCAAATCACTTTCACCTCTTCGGATTGGGGAAGGTGTTGTTATATCTACCGGTGTTATTATATTTAGAGGCGCTAATATCGGGAACGATTGTTTATTAGGGGATCTTGCCTTTATCCGTGAAGAGTGTTCGATCGGAAAAAAGACAATTATCGGGAAAGGTGTAACTATAGAAAATAAAACCTCTATCGGCTCTCATGTCAAGATACAGGCTGAGGCCTATATTACCGCGTATACAGAGATTAGCGATTATGTCTTTATTGCGCCCTGTGTTGTTACGACCAATGATAATTTTATGGGTAGGACAAAAGAGAGATTTAAATATCGCAAAGGCCCTGTAATTCGGAGAGGCGCAAGGGTTGGCGCATGCAGTATTCTTTTACCGGGAGTAACTATCGGAGAGGAGGCATTTGTAGCAGCCGGTTCCATAGTTACAAAAAATGTGCCGGGATATAAATTAGTGATGGGCTCTCCTGCCCGGGTTGTCCGGGATGTCCCTGATAAAGAATGGGTACAGAATCAGTAATTCCAATCATTGATCTAACAGCTCAATATAATGGCATAAAGCGCGAGATTGATGCTGCAATATCCCGCGTTCTCCAAAGCGGTCGCTTTATTCTTGGGCCTGAGGTATCGGATTTAGAAAAGGAAATTGCCGGATTCTGCGAGGTGCCGTATGCTGTAGCCTGTGCTTCAGGCACAGACGGCCTCTATCTATCACTCCTTGCCCTGGATATAAAACCCGGGGATGAAATCATCACTACCCCGTTTACTTTTATAGCGACAGCTGAGGTTATAACACTCCTTGGAGCAAAACCGGTCTTTGCAGACATAAATCCACGCACATTTAATATCGCCCCCGAGTCTATTCAAAAGGTTATAACGCCAAAGACCAGAGCGATTATACCCGTGCACCTCTACGGTCAGATTGCGGATGTGAAAGAAATAATGGATATCGCTAAAAAAAGAGGGCTAAAGGTTATCGAAGATGGAGCCCAGGCCCTTGGGGCGAGGTATTACAATAAACACATATGCAGCCTCGGACACATGACTGTTATAAGTTTTTTCCCTACAAAAAATCTTGGGGCATTCGGAGACGGCGGGATGGTTTTGCTGCCGAAGGCGTGTGATAAGAAATTTTCCCAAAAGATAAAGGCATTATGTAATCACGGCTCCAGGGAAAAATATTCACATTTTTTAATAGGAGTAAATTCCCGTCTTGACAGTATCCAGGCCGCGATACTAAAGGTCAAATTGAAGTATCTTAAGACGTGGAATGGGAAGAGACAAGAGATAGCAAAGGTCTATAATAGTCTTTTAGCTGATTTAGTCACAATACCATATAAAGAAGCGCACAATGAACACATCTATAATCAGTATACAATCCGTGTAAAAGAACGTGATAGATTAAAAGAATTTCTCTCTGATAACGGAGTTCAAACAGCTGTCCACTATCCCCTGCCTCTTCATCTGCAGGAGTCCTTCAAATACCTTGGGTATAAGAGAGGTGATTTTCCCGAAAGTGAGGCTGCAAGCTGCGAGGTGCTGTCCCTTCCTGTCTATCCTGAGCTTAAATTAGAGTCTGTCCAGAGAGTTGCGCGTCTTATTAAGGAGTTTTATAAAGGGTGAAGATAGCAACTGTTGTGGGCGCAAGGCCGCAGTTTGTCAAGATGGGGCCTTTATCCCGTCTTTTTAAAAAAAAATTTCAGGAAATTGTTATCCACACCGGTCAGCACTATGACGATAATCTCTCAAAAGTCTTTTTTAAAGAGCTCAATCTCTTTAAACCGAAATATAATCTGGGGATAAAAGCCGCGTCGGATATTTCTCAAATATCTTTGATGATTAGCGCCCTGGAAAAGGTCTTTATAAAGGAGAGACCGGATCTGGTATTAACCTACGGCGATACAAATTCTTCTTTAGCCTGCGCTCTAACGAGCAGTAAACTTAATCTTTCCCTTGCCCATGTAGAGGCAGGGGTGCGTGCATTTGATAGAAATGTGCCTGAAGAAAATAACCGGTTTATTATAGACAGGTTCTCAACACTGCTTTTTTGCCCTACAAAAAGCGCAGTCCGTAATCTCAAAAATGAAGGCATAAAAAATGGGGTGTTTTATACCGGGGATGTCATGGCCGAGGTGCTTCGAGAAAATTTAGAGCAAAAATTGTCATCCTCCGGCAAGGTGCTCGAAGAGTGCTTGACCGGGGGATCCAGTAGAATCGGGACTGTCCACGGAGGCTACATATTAGTCACCCTGCATCGCCAGGAGAATGTAGCTGCCCCGCGTGGGAGAGAAAACTTAAAAGAGATAGTTAATGCCCTTATGGGTTTTAAAGGCCGTTTAATCTTTCCAATGCATCCCAGGACAAGAAAGAATCTTAAGAGATTTAAGTTATGGCAGAAATTAATCTCGCGGGATTCTATTACAATCCTTGAGCCTCAAGGTTATCTCAATTTTTTGGGTCTTGAAAAAAACGCGGACAAGATATTGACTGACTCCGGAGGCGTGCAGAAGGAGGCGCATCTTCTGCGGGTTCCATGTATAACCTTGAGAAAGACAACCGAATGGCCGGAGACACTTGAAAATGGCTGGAATAGGCTTGTGCCCTGCAAAAGAGATGCAATTTTAAGTGCCCTCAAATCTTCATTACGACCGGGTCTCCATAAAAATATTTTCGGCAGTAGAAAAGCAAGTGAAAAAATTTTTAAAATAATCACATCATGGCTTCGAAAAAGATAATTTTTGTATATCCCGCAGTTAATTATAAAGGCCGTTACAAAGAGGTGAGCAGTGGTATTGGCGCTCCACCGCAGGGGTTGTGCTATCTTGCGGCTGTTGCGAGAAAAAATGGCTATGATGTCTCAATTATCGATGCCCATGCTTTAGGACTTGATGAGGAAAATCTGGCCGTAGCAATTCTGGGAAAGTCTCCGGATTATGTTGGCTTTACAGCCCCAACCATGCTTATCAAAAGTGC
>DAOWKF010000024.1 GCA_030640045.1 Candidatus Omnitrophota bacterium
AACCGCGGTTTCTTTGTTCTGAAGTCTTCCGAAGATTTATTAAAAATTTTTTAGTCGGCCCTTTTAGATTGGCTGTTGGAAAACCAATCCCTATATGATACGAAATTCCCGGCTCGCCAGGGGAATTTATTACTTTTTCAGCGAATTCAGGGACATAAACCCGGGTCTCCATTCCCACACAGGCCTTCAACCCCAGCATATTGGCAGCCTCTAAAAATTCTTCCAGACCGTCCAGGACATCGAAATCTACAATACCTGCAACTGCGAGTCCTCTTTTACGCGCCAGCCAGGCAAATTTGCTGGGTGAATAGCCAAAAATATTATAAGAGAAAAAGGTATGACAATGGAGGTTGACATAACTCGTAGCCTGAGGTAACTGAATTTTTCCGCATTTAACCCTTTCACATAGTATAGATAGGGACTCCTTTCTTTCCGAAAGATCGAAACTATCTAATCTCTGTTCGAGTTGTTCCACTAATAATATACCTTCATTAAAAAAAGCCCTTTTGCCGGTAAAGTTTTACCGGCAGCGGCTCTATCTTTAGCCTTCAGGATTTCTTTAATTCCCTCCGGAGGCAAAGCCCCTCTCCCGACCTCAATCAACGTCCCCACAATAATCCTGACCATGTGGCAGAGGAAAGAGCGTCCTTCTATATCCACCGATATAATAGGATGCTGAGCCTGCCGAAGTATAGGGACTGTCGCAGATTTTTTTAAAATAGTAATCCTATCTATACTGCGGACAGGGTTTCGTTCCCCAATCTTACCGTCACAAAAAGATTGAAAATTATGCTTACCTTTAAGATACTGAGCAGCCTTCTTCATCTTGCCCTGGGAAAGTTTCCCATAATAGGAGTGACTATAATTATAGAAAAACGGAGAAGGCTCTTTTAAAATAATATATCGATATAATTTCTTCCTGGCGCTATATCTCGCATGAAAATTTTCCGATACCTTTTTAGTATGTTTAATATAAATCCCTGGAAAAAGAGATGAATTTAAGGCCTTTTTTATTATCTCCGGATTTAATAATTTCTTAGTCTTAAAATTAGCTGCCTGACCGACGGCATGGGTGCCGCTGTCTGTCCTGCCTGCGCCTATGAGATTTATCTTGTGCCCGCATAATTTCTCGAGCTCCCTGGAGATAACCCCCTGGATAGTCTTCTCCTCTTTCTGAATCTGCCATCCGGCAAAACCAGCTCCATCATATTTGATTAGAAGGAGATAATTATAATAAATATTCAGCTATCTGGACAGCGTTTAGAGCTGAGCCTTTGCGGAGGTTATCTGACACTACCCACAGGTTCAGGCCTGAGGCGACTGATTCATCTTCCCTTATGCGGCCCACAAAGACCTCATCCCTTCCTGCTGCATAAATCGCTAACGGATAGAGACTTTTACCCGGATTATCTACCACCACTACGCCAGGCGCTTTTCTTAAAAGTTCGCGAGCTTCACCGGCAGTTAGTTTCCTCTCTGTCTCAATATTTACTGATTCAGAATGGCTGCGAAATACCGGCACACGCACACACGTAGCACTTATTTTCAGGGAACCGTCCTCCATAATCTTTCTTGTCTCATTCATCGTCTTCATCTCTTCCTTTGTGTACCCATTTTTCAGAAAAGTATCTACCTGTGGAAGACAATTAAATGCAACCTGATGCGGAAAAACATTCCTGGTTATATCACGGCCCCTGATAATCTCTTTTGTCTGTGTTGTAAGTTCAGCCATGGCCTTAAGTCCGGCGCCTGAGACAGACTGGTATGTGTTAACAACTATCCGCTTTATTCTATACTTTTTATGTATAGGATTAAGCGCCACAACCATCTGAATAGTAGAACAATTGGGATTTGCAATGATACCTCTATGCCTTTTTATCGCGTGACGATTGACTTCAGGGACAACCAATGGCACATCCTTCTCCATCCGGAAGGCGGAGCTGTTATCAATTACTACAGCCTTTGCCCTGACAAATTTCGGCGCGAACTCAAAACTCCTATCTGCGCCTGCTGAAAAAAGTGCTATATCTATTCCCCGAAACCTTGAACGTGAGAGATCCTCAACCTTTATGTCAGCGCCTTTAAATTTCAGCTTCTTGCCTTTAGACCTGTCAGACGCGAAGAGACGAATATCCTTAACAGGAAACTGGCGTTCCTTAAGAATCTTCAGCATCTCAAGACCAACCGCGCCGGTAGCTCCGACTACAGCAACATTTTTATTTTTTGGCATACCATATCTCCTACTTCACTCGTAGTATAACCCATCTTACCCGCAGAAAGGCTCTTAAGTTTTTTACTCGTCACTTCTATTATAGCATTCTCTACTGATTTAGCAGCTTCTTTTTCTCCGATCTCTTCCAGCATCATACCAATGGCAGCTATAGCCGCTAACGGGTTTATAATATTTTTGCCGGAATACTTAGGGGCTGACCCTCCGATTGGTTCAAACATAGAGACCCCTTCGGGATTTACATTCCCGCCTGCTGCAATACCCATTCCTCCTTGAATCATTGCCCCGAGATCCGTAATAATATCACCAAACATATTATCGGTAACAATCACATCAAACCACTCGGGATTTTTTACCATCCACATGCACGTCGCATCAACATGGGCATAATCAGTTGTGATATCCGTATATTCACGAGCCACTTCATTAAACGTCCTCTCCCATAAATCCCACGCGTAAGTCAAGACATTGGTCTTGCCGCAAAGAGTAAGTTTTTTCTTCTTGTTGCGTTTGCGGGTAAATTCAAATGCATAGCGGATACAGCGTTCAACACCATGACGGGTATTACGGGAAACCTGCAGAGCTGTTTCATCCTTTGTGCCTTTTTTGATAAACTCCCCTTCTCCCACATAGAGCCCTTCGTTATTCTCACGCACTACCACAAAATCAATATCCTCAGGTCCTTTATCCTTCAAAGGTGTCTCTACTCCCGGATAAAGTTTTACCGGACGCAGATTTATATACTGATGCAAGCCAAATCTCATTTTCAAAAGGAGCCCATTCTCCAGTATCCCCGGTTTCACCCGGGGGTCGCCTACAGCGCCAAGGTAGATAGCATCAAATTTTTTAAACTCTTCCAGGGCAGAATCAGGAAGCACCTCCCTGGTCTTTAAATAACGCTCTGCGCCGTAGTCAAATTCTTTAATTGAATATTTAAAGCCGGCGCTCTTGCTTACTGCCTCAAGCACCTTAAGTCCTTCCCTTACTACCTCCGTCCCTGTCCCGTCTCCCGGGATCACTGCTATCTTATACATTTTTCTTTATCCACTTCATCAACCCGCCAGCCTTTATAATATCCTGCATAAAGTCAGGAAATGCCTGGCTTAAATAATGTTTCCCATCTCTTAAATTCTTTATCCCGCCCTTCACAAGGTCTACTTCTACCCTATCCCCATCTTTTATGTTCCTTGCTGCTTCTTTAGATTCGAAAATAGGCAGTCCTATATTTATTGCATTTCTATAAAATATACGGGCAAAACTTTTTGCAATAACACAGCTTACCCCTGCCTCTTTTATGGCAAGGGGTGCATGCTCCCTGGATGAGCCGCATCCAAAATTTTTCCCTGCAACAATTATATCTCCTGTTTTTACCTTTTTCGCAAAATTTTTATCCAGGTCCTCAAGACAGTGCTTCGCAAGTTCTCCCGCATCAGACACATTTAAATAGCGCGCAGGGACGATCTCATCGGTATTGATATCATTACCGTATTTCCACACTTTTCCGCGTATCTTCTTAGCCATCAGGGTGAACAATCCTTCCTTTTATAGCTGATGCAGCTGCTACTGCCGGGGAGGAGAGATATACCTCGCTCTTTGGATGGCCCATACGTCCTACAAAATTCCTGTTGGTTGTGGCCAATGCCCTTTCTCCTTTTGCAAGTATCCCCATGTGCCCCCCAAGACACGGTCCGCAGGTTGGAGGACTTATCAATGCGCCACTCGACATAAAAATATCTACAAGACCGCTCTGGACAGCCCGATGGTAAATTTCCGGTGTAGCAGGAATGATAATCACGCGTAAACCAGGATATACTTTTTTACCTTTAAGTATTCTTGCAGCTATCTCCAGGTCTTCGAATCTGCCGTTTGTGCAGGACCCTATGACCACTTGATCTATACGGATATTCTTGAGCCTGCTTACCGGCTTGACATTAGAAGGAAGGTGCGGCAAAGCAACCTGCGGTTCAAGATGCGAAATATCATATTCCTCTATACGGCTATATCCGGCATCAGGGGTTGAGGAATATATTTTAAAACCTCTCACCGCCCTTGCCTGGACATAGGAAAGCGTCTTTTTATCCACAGGGAAAATCCCGTTTTTAGCTCCGGCTTCAACAGCCATATTAGCCATTGTAAAACGTTCCGCCATAGAAAGTTTTCCTATAACCGGCCCGGTAAATTCCATTGCCTTGTATAAAGCGCCGCTAACTCCAATTTTGCCAATAGTAAAAAGGATGAGGTCCTTCCCGGTGATCCATCTGGTTTTCCTGCCATAGTAGATAAACTTTATGCTCTCCGGAACACGAAACCATGTCTCGCCTTTCAACATTGCACAGGCCAGATCAGTGCTTCCAACTCCGGTAGCAAAGGCACCCAAAGCACCATAAGTCGTGGTGTGAGAATCCGCACCTATAATTACATCCCCTGGCAAAACAAGCCCTTTTTCCGGGAGGAGAACATGCTCAATCCCAACACGGCCGCCCTCAAAATAATATTTTATTCCAAAACGCTTCGCGAACTCCCTCAAGACCTTTACCTGCTCAGCACTTTTTATATCCTTATTAGGAGTAAAGTGGTCCGCGACAAATGCAACCCTCCCCCGATTAAATACTTTCCTGGCCTTTGCCTTTTTAAATTGAGATATTGCCAGAGGTGCAGTCAGGTCATTTCCAAAGCAGAAATCAATCCTTGCCCTGATAAATTCACCTGGTGAAACACTTTTCTTGCC
>DAOWKF010000076.1 GCA_030640045.1 Candidatus Omnitrophota bacterium
ATAAAATTTGCGAAATTCTGTGCGAGCGGGAATGACTTTATTGTCATTGATAACCGCAGACATATTATCCCTAAGCCGGAAAGTAAATTTGCAAAGAGAATTTCTCAGAGGAAATTTTCTATAGGTGCGGACGGGGTCCTGCTTCTGGATAAGGTTAATGGCAGATTCCGCATGCGCATCTTTAACCCTGACGGGAGTGAGCCTGAGATGTGCGGCAATGGCGCGCGCGCCTTTGCCAGGTTTATATATGAACTCGGGATAGCTCGTAAAAATATAATTTTTCAAACAAAGGCCGGTGACATCAGAGCCAGTGTCTCTAAAAAAAGCGTCAAAATAGGTATGACCACTCCGGAAGAGATTCAATTAAATATCCCTGTCAGGATTAAGGGGCGGACATATACCGGCCATTTTATAAATACAGGAGTGCCGCATCTTGTAGTTATTGTGAAAGATTTAAAAAATTTTCCTGTAAAAGAGATCGGCAGAAAAATGAGATTTCATAAAAGATTTATGCCGAAAGGCACAAATGTAGATTTTATTTCCGTAAAAAACCACAGAATTTTTTTAAGGACCTATGAGAGGGGAGTGGAAGATGAGACCCTTGCCTGCGGCACAGGGGCAGTTGCCTCAGCTGTAATAGGTAATTTAGTTCGTAGGATAAAAAAAATACCGGTAAAAGTAATGGTAAAAGGCGGAGAACTCAAGATTTATTTTTCTCCCCCGGCTTTACAGGATGTTTCCCCCGCACCTTCTGTCTGTTCATCTGATGAATACTTTGGAAGGTGCGGGGTGTATCTGGAAGGGGATGCGCGTTTAATCTGCGATGGTAGTATCAAGGAGGAGGCATATGTTTAAAGGCTCAATTGTTGCTCTGGTCACACCTTTTAGAAATGGAAAAGTGGATAAAAAAAGAATAAAGGAACTGGTGAAATTTCATCTTGAAAACGGCACCAGTGGTATTGCCCCATGCGGATGCACCGGAGAGGCTGCTACCTTAACCTCTGAGGAGCAGAGGGGGGTCGTAGCCCTTGTAGTAGGAGAGGTAAAAGGGAGAGTGCCTGTTATCGCAGGGACAGGCTCGAATTCAACAAAGGAGGCTTTGGACCTTACGAAATTTGCAGCTAAGTGCGGGGCAGACGCTGCCCTTGTAATTACGCCTTATTATAATAAACCCACTCCGGAAGGCCAGTACCGGCACTACCGCACGCTCGCCCAAGAAGCAGATATCCCGATTGTCATGTACAATGTGCCTTCACGCACAGGGATTTCAATGCTGCCCGAGACTATAGCCAGGCTTTCCTCATTGAAAAATATTGTGGCTATTAAAGAGGCCAGCGGGAGCCTCGAACAGATTAGTAAGATTCTGTCTCTATGTGATATTACTGTCCTATCCGGAGACGATCCCCTGACCTTCCCTATGATGGCTGTAGGAGCAAAGGGTGTTATATCAGTCGTGGCAAATATCATTCCCCATGATGTGGTCCGTATGATAGATGCCTTTTTTGCCGGAGACCTGGAGGAGGCAAGGCAGCTTCATTATAAGATGCTCCCTTTATGTAAGGCCATGTTCTATGAGACAAATCCTATACCGGTCAAGGCCTCTCTTGGTATTTTAAAAAAGATAACTCCGGAATGGCGCCTGCCGCTCTGCCCTCCGCAGCCAGATACACTTAAAAAGGTTAAATCAGCCTTAAAATCCTACGGACTTTTTTAGCGTATTTTTTTATGCTTGACTCTTTATAAATATTTTATATAATTAAATTATGAGTAGTTTAAAACCCAGCCACCGCAAGGCAAGGGCATCTAATTTAGTTCAGTCCCTTTTTAGACATGAACGTATAAAGACCACGCGTGCCTTTGCTAAAGAGGTCCAGCCGTTAGCCGAGAAGATTATTACACTTGGCAAACAACAGGACCTCCACTCAAGGCGTAAGGCGCAGGCCTTAGTAAAAGATAAAACTATAGTTAAAAAACTTTTCACTGATATAGCCCCCCGCTATAATGAAAGGAAAGGGGGATATACCCGCATTATCCGAATAAGTCCTCCTCGCAAAGGTGACTCTGCTCCCCTTGTTTTCCTCGAACTTGTAAAATAATCCCTCTATGGATTCTTTACTTATATGCGTAATTATGGCTGCTGCCGAAGGCAGCCATATGAAATCAGATTATCCTACGGTTTTGCACGAGGTAGCAGGAGAACCAATAATAAACCACGTCCTGGAGGCAGCTAAGGAAATTGCGGCCTCAAGGACTATAGTAGTCCTTGGTGCTGGGGCAGAATTGATTAAGTCAAAATTACCGCGAGATTTCGAATACATTGAGCAGAAAAGCCCGTTAGGTAGTAGGGGTACCGGCCATGCCTTTATGCAGATAAAAGATACCATTAGAGGTTTTAAGGGTGATGTCCTGGTTGTGCGCGGCAATACACCTCTTTTGCATGACGCGACCCTTAAGCGTCTTATAGAGAGCCATCGCAAGAAAAAAGCCGCTGCCACAGTTCTGACAGCCGTGCTCCATGACCCGAGCGGTTATGGCAGGATTATTCGGAAAGAGAATGACCTTATTGCCAGGATTGTGGAAGAAAATGAGACGACAATTTATGAAAGGCCTATTGAAGAAGTAAATAGCAGCATATATTGCTTCAATTATTCCGAAGTGCCTGAGACTCAGTCGAAGAAATACTATCTTACAGATGCTATTAAGGTTATGCTCAAGCGCAGAAAAAAAGTGCTGGCTTTTATGACCGA
>DAOWKF010000115.1 GCA_030640045.1 Candidatus Omnitrophota bacterium
AATCATTTATTAATTTTTTTTCATGTCTTAATACTTTTTTTACACACACCTCTCCCTTTTGCTGAATTAAGCAAATCGACCTTCAGCCGATAGCCTAATTCAGCTTTATACACTTTCCTATATAATTAAGGTAAAATGGATTAAAAATTATATTGAAAAGTTAATTTTGAGGATATTCGTTGCTGGAAAGCCTTAAACTACTTTTACATCTGCCGCCTTAGGGCCCTTAGGTCCTTCCTCGGTAGTGAATTCTACAGTAGCACCTTCTTGTAAATTATCAATGCTTACTCCTCCAAGAGAAGAACTATGGAAAAAAATTTCTTTTCCATTTTCTGCACTGATGAATCCAAATCCACGCTCGCGGATTATTTTTTTTATCGTTCCTTTCATTTATATCACCTCCTTTTAATGAGAGCACACTTTATGTTTCATAAAGTGTATGCTCGAATTAATCCCGAAGTCGCGTTGAGTAAAAAATCGAAGAGATTTTACTCAACATCTTCTGCGACAAGGGACAATACTTCATAAATTGTACCCTCTATTTATACCACATTCCCATATCTTTTTCCACTAAAATTTATAATTTTACCCTCCCTTACCCCTAAAGGACTGGCTTCGCCTAGCCCACCTCAGCTAAGGTAGATTGGACAAACGAGATGAATTTATGGCAGAGCGCCTTGGCGCGTGAAACAGTTTTTGCTTCAGCAATGACGCGTATGACCGGCTCAGTTCCCGAAGGACGGATATGCACCCAGGCATTTGACCAGTTTATCTTTATCCCTTCCATGAGATCCAATTTCTCGTTTCTAAAGGCCTTGCGGAGCGCCTGGATTGCCATATCGCTTTTCTCCAGAGGACAGTTGATTTTCATCTTAACGATATGATAAGTGGGCAGGGCCCGTGCTAAAGCAGATATTTTCTTGCCGGTTTTGGCCATGTATTCAAGGATGCGTCCTATACCAATAAAAGAATCGCGACAGAGATGCACCCGCGGGTCAATAATACCGCCATTACCCTCTCCTCCGATAATGGCATGCTCTTTTTTCATGGTCTCGGCTACATTCACCTCCCCCACTTTTGTCCTGATTACCTGCACCTTATAACGTTTAGCAATATCATCAATAAGACGTGAGGTTGAAAGATTACAAACTACCTTACCTCTACACTTCGCAGAAAGCATATGCTCTACAATTAAGGCCAGGGAGTATTCTTCGCCAAGGATATCGCCTTTTTCCGAGACTACGGCAATTCTATCCGCGTCCGCATCCTGGGCAAAACCGATATCAGCCCGTTGTTTCTTAACAACCCTGCTTAATTCCCCGAGATTAACAAATATCGGCTCCGGGTTATGCGGGAAAAGACCATTTGGCTTACAATGTATTTTTATGATATCACAATTAAGTTCTTCTAAAAGAATTGGTGTCATAATCGAGCCTGCGCCATTACAGCAGTCCAGAGCGACTTTGAATTTCTTTTTCCGAATTGCTTCAACATCAATATTGTGAAGGACACGCTTAAGATGCCGCGTAATAGCAGAGCTATCGCGTTCCACTTCTTTAATCTCGTTCCAGCGGACCTTTTTAAAATTACCGCGATAATAAATATTCAAAAAATCATTGGCCTGCCTGTTATTTAAAAAAAGCCCTCCCCTTTTAAAAAATTTCAAGGCATTCCATTCGATTGGATTATGGCTGGCTGAGACTACGATCCCCCCGCTCGCCTTTAGCTCTTCAACCATAAGCTGGCAGGATGGGGTTGCGGCAATACCGATATCTATAATCCGGCAGCCTGTAGAGAGGAGTCCGCCAAATACAGAATGTTTGACCATCTCGCCCGAAACCCTGGTATCCCGGCCGATAGCTACCTTACCGGATTGGACATAAGTTCCAAAGGCGGCCCCAAAACGGGTCAGGATTTCAGGGGTAAGTGTTTCACCAACAATACCTCTGACTCCGGAAACACTTATAATAAGGGAGGACAAGGTTTGTCTTCGGTTTTTTCTACCAGCTGTTCTGGTAGTTGTTCAATTGGAGGGGTTTCTTTTTTGGGTATATCTTCGAGGGTTCCTTCAAGCAGGGCCACGATAGAAAGGCCAATCTTGCGTTGAACAGGGTCCATTTTTATAATCTTTGCCTCTACATCCTGCCCGACCTTAAGAACTTCCTCGGGACGGCCGATATGTTTTGTAGAAATCTGAGATATATGGATAAGACCTTCTATCCCGTCTTCAATCTGGACAAATACCCCGAAATTGACTAGCTTCGTTGCAACGCCGGTAACTACCTGCCCGACCTTATAGCGGGTTTCAATATCCTTCCATGGATCAGGCTTGAGTTGTTTTAGACCAAGGGCCAGACGGCGATTCGCGGCATTTACTGAAAGAACTATAGTCTCTATCTCTTCACCTTTTTTTAATGCATCGCGCGGAAGTCCGGCCTTGCCTGACCACGACATATCAGAGGCATGGACAAGCCCGTCTATACCTTCTTCCAGAGTAACAAATGCCCCATAGTTCGTAATAGTATTAACCGTACCTTTAACCTTCGTTCCGACGGGATATTTATTCTCAACCTCAAGCCACGGGTTTCCCTGGAGATCTTTTATTCCTAACGAAATCCTTCCGTTTTCTTTGTCTACTGCCAGTATCGTAACCTCAATCTCATCCCCTGCCTTCAATATCTCGGAAGGTTTAACCACTTTTTTAGTCCAGCTCATTTCAGAAATATGAATCAGTCCCTCAATACCTTCCTCCAATTCTACAAAAGCTCCATAGTCAGTAACGCTATTTACCTTTCCCTTGAACTTGCCGCCCACTGCATATTTTTCTTCGACGCTGTCCCATGGGTTAGGTTTTGTTTGTTTAAGGCCGAGAGAAATACGCAATTTTTCTTTATCGACTTCCAGGACCACCACCTCGATTTTATCCCCTACCCTTAATGCCTCTGAGGGATGCCCTATCCTCTTCCACGATATATCCGTAACATGGAGGAGACCGTCAATTCCGCCTATATCAACAAAGGCCCCAAAATCGGTTATATTTTTAACTACCCCCTGTTTGCGCTGGCCTTTTTCTATCTCGGACATTATCTTTCCTCTCGCTGCTTCCCTTTCTTTTTCGATAAGGGTGCGGTGTGAAACAATTACGTTCTTTTTCCTGAAATCAAGAG
>DAOWKF010000082.1 GCA_030640045.1 Candidatus Omnitrophota bacterium
CCCTTATCTGGTCTCCGCTTCCGAAGATACTTATCTCCTTATTCTCGAGGGCAAGTCTAATAAACCAATTGAGGACACCGTACCTGGGATGCTGCATCTGATGCCGCGGGCCAAAGACATTATTCACCCTTAAAGATGTCACCCTTAAAGAAAAAATAGATGCGTAGATAAAATGCAGACGTTCTGCTGTATCTTTATGCACGCTATAGATGTCGAGAGGAAGACGCGGTGTCTCTTCATCTACAGGGAGTTTTTTCACCTCACCATACTGACTTCTTGTGCCGGCATAGACAATCTTTACACTATTGCCTGAATTGCGGCAGGCCTCAAGTATTTTTAAATTACCCAGAACATTAATTTCATAGTCAGTGAATGGGGTGGAGATACTATCGACATGGCTGACCTGTCCGGCAAGGTTAAAAATGATTTCATTGTCTTTAACGAGCTCAAGCAGACTCGGAGAATTACGAATATCTTCTTTCACAACCCTTACCCTGTCCTCAATCCCGGTTATATTAAAAAGATTTGCTCCATGGTTTGGCAAAAAATTATCAATAATGGTGACTTTCGCACCTGCCTTAACAAGTGCATGCGCAAGGTTACTCCCTAAAAATCCTAATCCTCCGGTAATAAGGCAACGACGATTACGATAATACATAACTACAATACCCCTACCTGACTATTATCCCCCACCATAAAACGATACGCCTTTGATTTTAGCGGAGAAGTGCCGATATAAACATTCTTCCCGATTAGACTATCTTCAAGACGGTGGCTTAAATTGTCAATCGTGCTATGCTCCAGAATAATACTGTGTTCGATCTTACTATTATTAACTGTAACCTCGTAGGAGATAGAGGTGTATGGCCCGATATAGGAATTGATAATCTTAGTTTTTTTGCCAATGACAGCCGGCCCCCTGATAGTGCTCTCAATTACTTCTGCCCCTTTTTCGATCCTGACCTTCCCGGTAAGCCGGCTCTTTGAATCAATCCTGCCATATGTTTTTGGACTGAGACCCTCCAGGATAATACGATTTGCCTCTAAGATATCCTCAAGTCTTCCTGTATCCTTCCACCAGCCATCGATGATATGTGAATGAACTTTATATTTCTTATCTATTAGATATTGAATGGCGTCGGTTATCTCAAGTTCATTTCTCCTGGAAGGCCTTATGGCATTGACTGCATTGAAAATATTATGGTCAAACATATATACACCTACAAGGGCCAGGTCGCTTTTTGGTTTTTTGGGCTTTTCTGTAAGCCGCACAACCTTCTCATCTTTAAGCTCTGCCACGCCAAAACGCTGCGGTTCTTTTACATGCGCAAGCAGTATCATAGCGTTGGGCTTACGAACTCTAAATTCTTCTACTAAAGAATTAATCCCGTCTTTAATGATATTGTCACCGAGATACATAACAAATGGAGATTTTTTTAAAAATGATCGGCTTATCTTTACCGCATGCGCAAGACCTAAAGGCGCCTCCTGCTCTATATAAGTAACCTTGAGTCCGAATCTACGGCCATTCCCTACGGCCTCTTCGATTTCTCGGTGCGTAGCGCCTACCACAAGGCCAACATCTCTTATCCCGGCCTGTTGCATCGCCTCAAGTCCATAAAAAAGTATCGGCTTATTTGCCACGGGAATGAGCTGCTTAGCCTGGGTATGCGTAATCGGCCTCAGCCGCGTGCCTGCTCCACCGCTTAAAATTAACCCCTTCATGCCAACTTCATTCGCCAAAATTTGTCATATCCTTAAATTCCTGAAACCGTTTTTCAATCTCTTTATCCGTAACACGCTTAAGTCTCTCCAGGCTAAAGTCCTCAACTGTAAAAGATGCTATGATAGTTGCATATACAAGCGCCCGCCTTATCTTTTTTTCGTCCAGGCCTTCTTTAGCGAGATAGCCTAAAAATCCTCCTGCAAAACTATCCCCGGCGCCTGTTGGGTCATAAACCGACTCTAAGGGATAAGCCGGAATTGTAAAAAATGAATTTTTAGAAAAATACATCACTCCATGCTCACCCTTTTTAATGATCACAGACTTTGGTCCAAACTTTAAAATTTCTTTCCCTGCCTTTATGAGATTTGCCTCCCGGGTCAATTGTCTTGCCTCGCTGTCATTCAGGAAAAGTATATCTATAAAGCGGAGGGTCTTCAGAAGTGCCTGACGTTTATTTTCAATCCAGATATCCATCGTATCGCACACGATGAGACACTGGTGTTTTATCTGCTCGATCACCTCCAGATGCAGTTCCGGATCTATATTAGCAAGAAAGACATAGGGACACTGTCTCAGTCCCGGAGGGAGTTTAGGATGGAAATCCTCAAAGACATTGAGCTCTAATGAAAGTGTATCCCTCTCATTTAAATCATTTTTATAAAGACCTGACCAGCGGAATGTCTTTCCTTTTTTTATCTCAAGACCTCTTAGGTCAATATTTCGTGAACGTAGAAGCTCAATGCAAGATGGCGGAAAATCTTCCCCTACCACGCCTACAAGATTTACATCTGCGAAAAAACTGGCAGCATAAGAAAAAAATGTAGCTGACCCGCCCAATACGTCTTTGACCTCACCAAAAGGTGTCTTTACTGTATCCAGGGCAACGGAACCGACAGCAAGTATAGATTTATTTTCCAAAAACCTTTTCCATCCGCTTCATAGAACAATATGGGCCGCACATGGTGCAGATATCAATATTCTTTTCTCCTGAACGCATTGCCTTTATCTTTTGAGAATCAATTGCTAATCTCATCTGCCCTTTCCAATCTCTTCGATATCTGCAGGTTGACATCTCTCTATCTAATTTCAAAGCCCCTTTTAGTCCTTTAGCAATATCAGCGGCATGGGCGGCAATGCGGCTGGCTATAACCCCCTCTCGAATATCAGAAAGATCAGGAAGGCGCAAGTGTTCAGCCGGAGTAACAAAACATAAAAAATCAGCCCCATAAAAAGCTGCCAGGGTCCCGCCTATAGCGCTAACTAAATGGTCATGACCGGGGGCAATATCTGTCACAAGCGGGCCAAGCACATAAAATGGAGCTCCCTTACATACCTTCTTCTCTAATTTCACATTTTCCTCAATATGGTCGAGAGGCAAATGACCCGGTCCTTCAATTATAACCTGCACCCCTTTTTTTCTCGCGCGTATAGCAAGCTCTCCTAAAGTAATAAGCTCCTGGACCTGGGCAGCATCTGTCGCATCACTAATGGAACCCGGTCTTAACCCGTCCCCGAGACTTAAGGTAATATCATATCTTCCGGCTATTTCGAGAAGCCTGTCAAATTCAGTATAAAATGGATTCTCTTTCTTTTGTCCCATCATCCACTCTACCATAAAAGCTCCTCCGCGGCTTACAATGCCGGTAACCCTTCCCTGCCTGCGTAATTTGGAAATGGCCTTCCTGGTTACGCCGGCGTGGATAGTCATAAAATCAACACCATCCTCTGCCTGCCGCTCTATTACCTCGAAAAAAATTTCTTTGTCAATCTTCCCGAGTTCCTTATGCTTCTTTATACCCTCTACAATTCCCTCATAGATAGGCACAGTCCCTAAAGGCACTACGCTTGCCTTCAGGATAGCCTGTCTTATCCGGGAAATATTCCCGCCGCAGCTTAGATCCATAATAGTGTCAGTGCCTGCCTTTAACGCCTCCCTCACTTTTTTTAATTCATTTTTGATACTTGCCTTTTGCGGTGATGTCCCTATATTGGCATTGATCTTGATGCTTAGACCTTTCCCGATACCGCAGATGTGTTCTATCTTTCTATATCGATTTTTAGGGATAACAATCCTTCCTTTGGAAATATTGTCTCTCAAAAATTCTAAAGAAACCTGTTCCTTCTTTGCTACCCTCCTCATCTCGGAAGTTATTTTCCCTCTCCGCGCTTTTTCTATAAGTGTCATGTCCCTTTTTTGCAAAGCTCGCTCCTTATTTTTAACGTAACCTTATACG
>DAOWKF010000055.1 GCA_030640045.1 Candidatus Omnitrophota bacterium
GGCTTTTATTATGATTTTGACTGCAGAACTCCTTTTCAGCAGGAAGATCTCGCAAAGATAGAGGCGAAGATGTCTGAAATCATAAAAAGGGATATACCATTTACCGGAAAAGAGGTCGATAAAGAAGAGGCGAAGAAGATGTTCGCTGATTTAGGTGAAAAGTATAAACTGGAACTCATTGATCAAATTCCGGAAGAGAAGGTTACTGTCTATACCCAGGATAAATTTATAGACCTCTGCCGCGGACCGCACGCAAAGAGTACCGGTGAGATTAAGGCATTTAAACTGCTATCTGTAGCAGGGGCCTACTGGCGGGGAGATGCTGCAAAACCTATGCTTCAGCGTATTTACGGTACAGCCTTTAATACAGAGAAAGAGTTAAAGAAACATCTCCACAACATAGAAGAGGCAAAGAAAAGGGATCATCGTTCTTTAAGCCGGGAACTGGGGCTGTTTTTAATGAGTGAAGAGGCCGGGGCAGGGTTTGTTATCTATCAGCCTAACGGGGGGATGATCAGGGCACTGTTGGAAGAATATGAAAGAAAAGAGCATTTGCGCCGTGGATATAAGTTTGTCTATGGCCCTACTATACTAAAGAAAGAATTATGGGAACGTTCGGGGCATTATGAGCACTATCGTGAACTTATGTATTTTACCAGGGTAGGTGAAGAGGAATACGCAATAAAGCCTATGAATTGCATAAGCCATATGCTTATTTTTAAATCCCGTATTCGGAGTTACCGCGATTTACCGATACGGCTTTTTGAATTAGGCACAGTCCATCGTCATGAAAAATCCGGCGTCCTTCATGGCCTGCTTCGTGTAAGGGCATTTACCCAGGATGACGCGCATATCTTCTGCCGTGAGGACCAGATGGTAGATGAGATAAAGGGTGTCCTTGACTTAATTAAGGATGTCCTAGCGGTTTTTAATTTTACATATACCCTGGAGATAAGCACCAGGCCCGGTAAATCTATCGGACGCGATGAAGACTGGGACAAGGCTACGTCTGCACTTAAAGAGGCCATGGAAGATAAAAAACTGCCGTACAAAATCAACGAAGGGGAAGGCGCATTTTACGGCCCTAAGATCGATGTCATCCTTGAAGATGCAATTAAGAGAAAATGGCAATGCGCTACAATTCAGTGTGATTTTACTATGCCTGAACGTTTTGATCTGCATTTTACTAATAATCAGGGGGAAAAGGAGCGGCCTATTATGCTGCATCGTGTTATATTTGGGGCACTTGAGAGGTTTATCGGTATACTTATTGAGCATTATGCCGGCGCATTCCCTCTATGGCTCGCGCCTGTTCAGGTAAAGATTTTGACTATAAGCGAAAAATATAATACTTACGCTAATGAGATAGCTAAGAGTTTATCTAAAGAAGAAGTCCGCTATGAAGTTGACCTGGGGGATGAAAAGATTGGCTATAAGATTAGACAGGGGAGACTTCAGAAGATACCGTACTTAGTCATTGTAGGTGAAAGAGAGTTAAAGGATAAGTCTCTTTCTTTGCGGAGCCGTGAGAGAGGGGATGAGGGAAAGATTTTTTTATCTGATTTTCTCAAACGGTTAAAAGAAGAGGTCGAATTAAAGAAATAGGAGGTGGCATATCAATCCTAATTATAGAGGAAATAGGGTGACAGGAGATAATTATAGAATAAACAAAGGAATAAGGGCAAGAAGTGTCAGGTTAATCGGCGCAGCCGGTGAACAGGTTGGCATTGTCGGTATTGAGGATGCAATGCGTCGCGCTCAAGAAGCAGGACTTGATATTGTAGAGGTGGCAGGCAGTACGGACCCGCCGGTATGCCGGATAATGGACTACGGGAAATTTCGTTATGATAAATTAAAACAGCAAAGGACCGCGCGAAAGAAACAAAAATCTTTTACAATTAAACAGATCAGGGTTAGGCCCAAGATAGGAGAGCATGACTATCAGGTTAAGTTGAAACACGCTATAGCGTTTTTAAAAGAGGGTAATAAGATAAAGTTTTCTTTGATGTTCAGGGGTAGAGAGATGGCTCATCAGGAACTGGGCAGAAATGTGCTTCAAAAATTTATAAATGATCTGGCCGGGATATCTGTTATAGAACAACGCCCAACCCTGCAGACCCGGTTTATGAATATGGTCCTGGGACCTAAATAAATGGATTGATATGGAAAGGAGGCATTTATGCCAAAAATAAGAACACGACATACTGTAAGGCGCAGGATAAAGAAAACTTCTACCGGGAAATTGATGAGGAGGATGTCCTATGTCGGACATCTCAAGACCAAAAAATCCCGGAAGCGCAAGAGGAGACTTAAAAAGAATGTCCGGATAACGCCGGGGCTGGAGAAAAAATTGAAAAAATTATTATAAGGGGGTATCGTTATGGTAAGAGCAAGAAGTAGGGTCACTAAACGGGCGAGACATAAGAAGGTCTTAAAGGCAGCGAAAGGATACAGGGGGGGCCGCAGTAAGCTCTATAAAACTGCCCGTGACGCTGTCAGGCGCGCCGAACGTTATGCAACTGATCACAGGAGACTGAGGAAAAGAGAATTCAGGACTTTGTGGATTACGCGCTTAAATGCGGCATGCAGGGAAAATAATTTGCCATACAATCGTTTTGTCCATGGCCTTAGTCTCTGCAAGATTAACCTTAACAGAAAGGTGCTTTCAGAGATGGCTGTCTCTGACCGGGCGTCTTTTGATCAGTTAATCGGCCTGGCCAGTGATGTCTTGAAAAAGAAAAAGGCATAAGGTATAATAACTACTATGTTAGTTGTCCAGAAATACGGCGGGACTTCAGTGGCGACGACTGAGAAGATTATCTCAATAGCTAAGCGGATCCTCGCTATTAGAAATAAGGGGCATAAGGTAGTGGTAGTGGTCTCTGCGATTGGGCATACAACAGATGATCTTCTTGCGCTTGCCAATAATGTGAACTCACAGCCATCTGGTAGAGAGATATCCATGCTTCTTTCAACAGGAGAACAAGTATCAGTTGCTTTGCTTGCTATGGCTCTTCACGAACTCGGTTGTCCTGCTATTTCTTTTACCGGCATGCAGGTTGGGATTGTTACTAATGCCGCATATACCAACGCAAAAATTCTTCGTATAAATACCGGAAGAATACGAAAGGAGCTTTCTAAAGGGAAGGTTGTGATCGTAGCAGGTTTCCAGGGGGTAAATTTAAGAAACGATATTACTACCCTTGGACGCGGAGGTTCAAATCTGACAGCGGTAGGTCTGGCTGCCGTGTTAAAGGCGCAGGCCTGTGAGATGAACACTGATGTAGACGGGGTCTATACTGCCGACCCAAGGATTGTGCCGGGGGCAAAAAAATTAGACAGGATTTCTTATGAAGAGATGTTAGAGCTGTACAGTCTTGGCGTGCAGGTTTTGCAGCCGCGCTCTGTGCAGTTTGCTCAAAAATACAATGTCCCTATACATGTCCGCTCGAGTTTTTCGCAAAAAGATGGGACACTTATAACCAAGGAGGTTAAGACTATGGAAAAAGAGGTCATAAGCGGTGTTACAGCCACCAAAAATGAGGCCAAGATATGTATCCGGGGTGTACCTGATAGACCGGGTATAGCAGCCAGGATATTTAATGACATTGCCAGAAAAAATATCAATGTAGATATGATTGTCCAGAATGTCGGCGAGGATGGATTAGCTGATATCTCATTCACTATTATTGCTGTAGATTTAATTCGAACTATGGAGACAGTGGAAAAAATTCGGCGTGAACTAAAGGCGGAGAAGGTCGAGGCTGATAGTGATATTGCAAAGATAAGCGTAGTCGGAGTAGGAATGCGAAGTCACTCCGGAGTAGCAGCAAAGATGTTCAGGACATTAGCGCAAAGCCGTGTAAACATAGAGATGATCAGCACATCTGAAATAAAGATATCGTGCCTCGTAAGAAAACATCTCGCGGATAAGGCGGTTAGGGCCATTCATAGGAGTTTTAAACTTGGGAAAAAATAAAATAAAAATATACGATACAACCTTGCGTGATGGGGCTCAGGCCGAAGGTATATCTTTTTCCTCTGCTGACAAAATGCGTATTGCCAGGAGATTAGATGAGATGGGGTTTGATTACATCGAAGGCGGTAATCCGGGCTCAAATCCCAAGGATATCGAATTCTTTAAACAGGCAAAAAAGGTTAGGTGGAGGTGTGCGAAAATTACTGCCTTTGGGAGCACCAGGCGGCCTAAAATAAAGCCCGCGCAGGACAAAAACCTTAATACTGCGCTAAGATCCGGCGCGCCTGTTATAACCATATTTGGAAAGAGCTCTCCGCTTCATGTCCGCGATGTTTTAAAAGTTAGTTTAGAAGAAAACCTGGAGATGATTGCTTCATCAGTGGACTATCTTAAAAAGAAAGGCAGAGAGGTTATATATGATGCCGAACATTTTTTTGACGGGTATAAAGAAGACCCTGATTATGCCTTAAAGACCCTGGAAGCAGCGCAAAGTAGCGGGGCTTCAGTCTTAGTTTTTTGTGAGACAAACGGCGGGACATTACCTCATGAAGTAACTGATATAATCAGCGATGTCAGGGAAAGGTTTGATTTGCCTCTTGGCATCCACACCCACAATGACAGCGGGGTAGCTTTAGCCAATACAATCGCGGCTGTGCGATTGGGTATTGTCCATGTCCAGGGGACTATCAATGGGTATGGAGAGAGGTGCGGGAATGCCGACCTTTGCGCTATTATCCCTACCCTTTCATTAAAGATGGGGTATGAGATCCTGGGTAAAAAGGTTCCCAGGATTCAGGAGCTTTCTCTTTTTGTCAGTGAACTTGCTAATGTAGTTCCGGACAATCGCCAGCCCTATGTCGGCTCCAGTGCCTTTGCCCACAAGGGCGGTATGCATGTAGATGCGGTGAGGAAAAATCCTAAGACATTTGAACACATTGAGCCGCACTTTGTAGGAAACAGGCGCAGGATCCTCATTTCTGAAATTTCAGGCGGAGGGAGCGTAGCGTCAAAGGCCCGGGAATTTAATATTGATATAGAAAAGAACAGTTTTGAGATGCAAAAGGTTTTGAGAAATCTTAAGAAATTAGAACACGAGGGATATCAGTTTGAGGCAGCGGATGCTTCATTTGAACTTTTTGTCCGAAGGATAAAGGGTGAACGCAGGAAATTTTTCAGACTTGAAGGGTTTCATGTGAGTGTTGAAAAATGGCAGGAAAACAGGGGCACATTTCAATTAATTTCAGAAGCTACCATCAAAGTCGTCGTCAAAGGTAAAAGAGAGCATACTGCGAGTGAGGGAGACGGCCCTGTCAATGCCCTGGACAGTGCACTGCGCAAGGCATTGATAAAGTTTTATCCCACATTATCTGAGATGCATCTCTCTGACTTTCGCGTGCGCGTGCTTGATGCAAAGGAAGGCACTGCAGCAAAGGTCCGTGTGCTCATTACCTCACGCGATGCAAAAGATACATGGAATACTATCGGCGTCTCGGGAAATATTATTGAGGCAAGCTGGCAGGCCCTTGTCGACAGCATTGAATATAAACTCCTCAAGGATGGGGTAAAATAGGACCGTATGTTTAGTGGACTTAAGCTATTGGCCGAAGGCCAATTTTGCTTGACAATTATTTGATGTGTGCTAATATATTTAAAATATGAAAATTATAACAGCTTCTGTTGGCGGGTTTTGTTTTGGGGTTAAACGCGCGGTAAAACTGGCGGATAAGGCATGCCCGAAGGGGCAAGAGAAGGGGAAAGTCTATTCTCTCGGCCCGCTTATACATAACCGCCCTGTTGTTCAAGAGCTTTCCCAAAAGGGCGTCAGGATTGTCAATGACCTGAAAGGCGTCCGTCGGGGAGAGACGCTCCTTATTCGTTCTCATGGGGTGCACCCGGCGATATTACGTAAGGCCAAAAAAAAACGCATTAAGATTATTGACGCGACGTGTCCTTTTGTTACCCGCTGTCAGAGACTGGCAAGAGTTTTAGTGAAGGAAGGGTACAGGGTTATTGTATTCGGGGATAAAAAGCATAGCGAGGTCCAGTCCATAGTCGGTTTTACTGATGATAAGGCGATGGTAGCGGAGACACCGGAAGATTTACAAAAGGCTGTCCAGGGGGCATCAAAGGTAGGCCTCCTTTCCCAGACTACGCAATCAAAAGTTGCTTTTGGCCGGATGGTAGTTGCCCTGCTGGAGCTGGTTCCTGAGGTCAAAATTTTTAATACTATCTGCCAGGCGGCAACAAGCCGTCAGGAAGAGGCAAAGAGGCTTTCGAAAAAAGTCGAGTCAGCCATTGTAGTGGGAGGAAAAAATAGCGCTAATACACACCGCCTTGCCTCAATTTTCAGGAAAGCCGGGATAAAGACTTATCATGTCGAGGATGTCCGGGAACTTAAGGCGTGTAGGATGAACGGCCATAAGAGTGTTGCTGTTATGGCCGGGGCTTCTACCCCTGACTGGATAACGAAGGAAATAATTAGTTATCTAAAAATAAAAAAATGACAAAACCTGTATTAAGAAAATTAAGGCCGTCTCAAAAAGATGACCTTGGCAAGTTTTATGAAGAGACATTCCGTGAAGTAAAGCAGGGAGGAGTGGTCAAAGGCACAATCGTGAAACTTATATCTAATTTTGCCGTAGTAGATATAGGCTATAAATCGGAAGGTGTCGTGCGTATAACGGAATTTCGACAACCAGAGCCGCTCAGCGTGGGAGATGAGGTTGAGGTCTTTATAGAAAAGTTGGAAGATGAGAATGGGCAGGTAGTCCTTTCCAGGGAACAGGCTGTCCAACAGATCAGCTGGCAAAAGATTGCCAGTACATTTAAGGAAGGTGGAGTGGTTGAGGGAAAAATCACCCGTCAGGTAAAAGGAGGATTTATCGTTA
>DAOWKF010000057.1 GCA_030640045.1 Candidatus Omnitrophota bacterium
ATAGACGAGAAACCGCCTTGTGAGAACGAAAAAGTTTGCTTCTCTCCTTTTTAGAAAAAGTAAATTTTTGTAAAACCTCTCCCAGTTCAGCCATTGTCAGGTTATGAGTTATTGCCATAAAGTATATTAACCACAAGGCCAAAAAATCCGAAAGAAAACAGCATCGGTGTGATTTAATCTCAGAAGAAAGACGGATAAGGAGATTGTGGAGGCGCCGGTCATATTTTATTGATGGATGAATATAGGCCAGTTCATTAAGCTCAGCCATACGCTTTATGGCCTTGATAGGGTTTTCCTCATTAAGTATTGCGACTAATTCCTGACGAACCCTCTCAGGTGAAAGACTCTCAAAGAGTTCCAGCCTCACAGCCCTCTTAATAAGGTCCCGGGTCTCCGGGGAAATGCTAAAATTATACCGCTCGGAAAATCTAACTGCTCGAAAAATGCGAGTGGGATCTTCTATGAAACTAAAATTGTGGAGGACCCGTATAATACCCTGACGAAGGTCCATTTCCCCTCCATAATAATCTATGAGGTGGCCGAAATGGCGGCGATTTAACTGGATGGCCAGCGCATTAATGGTAAAGTCACGTCTTGAGAGATCGGTTCTGATAGAACTCTGGGGGATGACAGTAGGAAGCGCACCCGGCCGCTCATAGTATTCAATGCGGGCTGTAGCTATATCTATCTTAAAATCAGGGACACTCACGACAGCTGTTTTAAATTTTTTATGTATGTGCAGCTTCCCGCCTATAATGCGGCTGAGCTTATTGGCAAAGAGAAGGCCATCTCCTTCTATTACTAAATCAATGTCCAGGTCTTTTACACCCAGGAGCAAATCGCGGACAAAACCCCCGACTAAAAATATACGCATATGAAGCTTGTCACCAAGCAGGCCAAGGGTGCGGAAAAATTTTAGTAATTCAGAAGGCAAGCGTTTCTTCATAAGAGACAGCACCGGCCTCCCCTTCTCAGGCTGGATAGTTCCGGATTTTGGTTTTCCGATTTTTATACTGGACCGGATCGCGGAGATAAGTTTCATCCGGACTTTATCTAATTTTTTTTCCTTGATACTGGCTGAGGCAGCAGTAGTATGGCCGCCGCCCCCTAAAATCCTCGTGACCTTCCCTACGTCCATGGCACTCGTCTGACTTCTGGCTACAAGCTGTATCCTATCCTCCATTTTAACAAGTATGAAAATCGCATCCAGATTTTCCATCTCTCTTAAAGAATGGGCAAGGACTGCTATATCTCCGACATATTTCGGGCTTGCAGCTTTAGCAATGTATACCCTGAGGCCGTTGAAATAATGGGTCTCAAGGGAATGAACCAAATCTTTTAAAATAGTTACCTGGTCATGGTTTAAAGGGAATGAAAGATATTTTGTCACAAGACCGAGATTTGCTCCCTGCCTGATTAAAAACCTGACTGCCTTACGGTCCGATAAAGTGGTGGACGGAAAAGAGAGAGAACCTGTGTCTTCGTATATGCCCAGGACAAAAAGCGTTGCCTCAAGTGAAGTAAGTTTTATTTCCCTGCGCCTCAAAATATCAATAAGGATTGTGGTGGTGGCTCCGACCTTTTTAAAGACAAACTTTTTCGCCGAGATATCTTTCTCTATAGGCCGATGATGGTCGTAGATGTGTATCTCAATAGCTGTGTCCTGGGAAAGATTTTTAAACGGGCCAAGGCGGGATGCTGAAGAGGTCTCAACCACAATAAGCCGCTTGATTTTTTCCCGTTCAATCCCGCGGCTTCCGGTAATTTTAAGACGAGTGCCGAAATCGCGAAGAAACTGTTTAATATTTTCCTCCTGTGTTCCAAGAAATGCTATCCTGGCAGATGGATAGAGCCTGCGCGCGGCAACAAGCGAGGCAAGGGCATCAAAATCAGCGCCGGTGTGGGTGACGATTAAATCCATTAAAAAAGAAATGGATTGGATCTCTTTTCTTCTCCGAGCGTAGTCTGAGGACCATGGCCCGGATAGACAACTACATCATCAGGCAAAGAAAAAAGTTTTTCTCTAATAGATTTTAAAAGCGTGGGCAGCGAACCCCCTGGAAGATCTGTCCTCCCTATGGAACCGGCAAAAAGCGTATCACCGCAGAAAAGGACATTATTGAAAAAAAGGCATATTCCACCGCGCGTATGACCAGGCGTATGGAGAACCTTAAGAGAGATATCTCCAAGGGAAAGGGTATCCCCATCCTCTAAAAAATGGTCCGGTTTGAATGACGAACCGTTTATACCTGTAAGACGCGCCAGTTGATTAAAAATACCGGTAGTAAAAGTTGCATCTGCCTTGTGGATGTAAATAGGAGCGCCGGTTTCCTGCTTAATTTTACTATCGGCGCCTGTGTGGTCAGGATGGCCATGGGTATTGATAATAAACTTAACCCTTACATTTTTCTCTTTAATAACTCCCAATATTTTTTCCGGGTCTCCCCCGGGGTCGATAACTGCCCATTCATTTTTTTCTTTATCGCCGACGATATAACAGTTCACCTCAAGCGCTCCGACTATAAGAGGAATTATTTCCATAACGCCTTAAATTCCTTTTCGCTCAATGTCTTTATTCCGAGTTTCCCGGCGCGGTCAAGTTTTGAGCCGGGGTCATGTCCCACTACAATATAGTCTGTCTTTTTTGACACGAAGAGACTGACCTTTCCGCCAAGTTTTTCTATCAACCTCTCTGCTTCACCACGGGTAAAATCATCCAATGAGCCTGTCAGAACAAACTTAAGGCCTCCAAATTTCTGCGCTTTAGTAACTTTAACAACGGCAATTTCAATGCCCGCCTTTTTGAATCTCGCTAAAACCTTTGAGGTGTCTTTTGATCTAAAAAAATGAAATATACTCTGGGCCATTGCCGGACCTATCTCATGGATTGCTTCTAATTCTTCGAGAGAAGCGCGAGAAAGTTTCTCCCGAGTCCGAAAACGAGCACCAAGAACTTCGGCAGCATGGATACCTACATGCCTTATCCCCAGGGCAAAAATAAAACGCGCAAAGGTTGTTTCTTTAGAGCGGGCAATCGCCTCTATCAAATTCTGAGCGCTTTTCTCAGCCATCCTCTCAATATCTGCAATCGATTTTTTATCCAAAAAATAGAGGTCTGTATAGTCCATGACCATTCCCCGATCGACAAGCCGGCTTATGATGGCATCACCGAGGCCGTCTATATCCATTGCATTTCGTGATGCAAAATGCTTGATCCTTTGTTCTACCTGGGCAGGACAACGCACATTTTCGCAACGAGTTGCGACCTCACCTTCTTCCTTTATAACTACACTGCTACAAACAGGGCAACGCCCTGGCATAGCAAAAACCTTTTCTTTGCCAGTGCGGACGCTTCCCACAACCTTCACCACCTTTGGTATGACCTCTCCTCCCTTTTCCAGAATAACTCTATCGCCAATTCGGATGTCCTTTCTTTTTATTTCGTCCTCATTGTGAAGAGTAGCGCGGCTGATTGTGGAGCCCGAGAGCTCAACCGGCTTTAATATTGCAACCGGGGTGAGGGTCCCGGTACGGCCAACCTGCACCTCAATATCCTTAAGTTGTGTTGTGGCCTGCTTGGCTTGAAATTTATATGCGATAGCCCACCTGGGGCTTTTGGTAGTAGAGCCTAACACGCCTTGCCGGGTAAATTGATTTACTTTTATGACCAAGCCATCCACTTCAAAACCAAGTTTCTCCCTCTTCCCTTCCCACTCCTTACAAACTTCAATAGCATCTTTCATACTCCTGACTACCTTGATAAAAGGACTCACGCGAAAACCCATGTGTTTTAGAGCCTCCAGCGCAGAATAGTGCGTAGGCCAGTTAATTCCTTCTCTATGACCTATCCCATGGACAAAAAGATTAAGCGGCCGTTTTGCAACTTCGCGGGGATCCAGCAGCTTAAGTGAACCTGCTGCAGCATTACGGGGATTTGCCATAAGCACCTCTCCATTACGGCTCTTTTCTTTATTCAATTTCTCAAAACCTTTTCTATCTATATATACCTCTCCCCTCACCTCCAGCAAAGAAATCCCTTCTCCGTTCTCGAGGTGAAGAGGAAGCGACTTAATCGTCTTTAGATTTACAGTGATGTCATCCCCCTTCACTCCATCACCTCTTGTAGAGCCATGAATAAATACCCCTCTTTCATATTCAAGGTTAATAGCAACGCCATCTATCTTTAATTCAATAACATATTCTACAACCTTATGGGGCTTAAGATTACGGTGGATGCGTTTTTCGAATTCCAATAACTCCTCCGGGCTATACGCATTCTCAAGGCTCAGCATCGGGACCCGATGGGCAACCTGTTTAAATTCTTTAAGAGGCTCGCCTGCTATTCTCTGAGTAGGAGAATCCGGGATAACAAGGAAAGGAAATTGTTTTTCCAGCTTGACCAGCTCACGATATAGACGGTCGTATTCACTATCTGTTATCTCAGGCTGATCTTCGACATAGTACTTACGGTCGTGATGTCTTATTTCCTGACGAAGTTTTTTTATTTTATCTTGATCCATAGACTTGCTAAAACCCCCATACTATCACAAAATAAATCCCAGACGGCAACCTCACGTCCGGGCACAAAGTATTGATGGAATTCATCGCTGATTCCGTACATAACTCCAAAAATACATGTCCATAAAATATGGTGTTGTTGAAAACAGGATCTTGAAGCATTCAGCAATGCTCTTCGAAGAAGTATTCCTAAAAATGCAAATTCAAAAAAATGAATTAATTTATCTGCGTGAGGGAAAAGAATAACTTTACCTAAAGGTTCAGAGAGAGACGAATAATAAAATATAATCCCCGCATAGATTATAACCGGGATCCAGTGCTTCGCGAACTGTCTTATCATTCTCCTATAGCCAGACGAACAGCCTCTATCTCCGGAAGACCTGCCTTACGAATCTTGGTCTGGGCTCCGGCTATATCGTATTGAACCCTTTTATATTCAAAAGTGCATTTTTCCGTATCGTAGATTAGGAAACATGCCCTCGGGTCGTGATCCCTCGGCTGCCCGATACTTCCGGCATTGACAATATAACGAAAATTTTCTTCTATCTTTATGGACGAAGAAACAAAATATTCAAAATTTTTCCCGCCTTTAAATATAACGGGAATATGAGAATGGCCTATAAAACAGACCTTTTCCTTAAAAAATTCAAAATTTTTATATGCATCGTCAATGGTGTATACATACTGCCATTCGTCAGGCCTATCAAGAGAGGCATGAACAAAGACACAACCTCTTTCGCTTTTTAAAAGAGGTAAGGTGCTTAAAAATTCATTTTCATTTTGGTCAATAATTTTTTTTGTCCAGACTATTGCCTCCCGGGCAAGGGGATTAAAACGTGAGATAGGTGTCATTTCAGCAACTGCTGCATCGTGGTTGCCTGCTATACAAATACATCCTTTTTCTTTAATGAGTTCTCGCGTAAGGCTGATACATTCCTTTGGATTGGCTCCGTAACCAACGATATCACCCAGGCATATATATTGATCCACCTTTTCTTTAAGCATTGCCTCAAGGCTTGCTTCATAGGCCTCTAAGTTAGAATGGATATCAGAAAAGATAGCATAACGCATACTATTAATATAACATAATAATTAACAATCTTCAAAAGAAAGTTAGGGAAAAACAAAAAAAACCCCATTTTTATATGGGGTTTTTAAATTCCAAGCAACGACTTACTCTTCCATTCCGTTACCAGAATAGTACCATCAGCGCTGGAGAGCTTAACTACCGTATTCGGAATGGGAACGGGTGTTTCCTCTCCGCTATGGTTACTTGAAAAAACATAAATAATAAATCAAGCCGCACGACCTATTAGTTTGGCTTAGCTAAACCACTTACATGGCTTACACCAGCCACCTATTAAACTTGTGTTCTACAAGTGGTCTTTAGGTGAATTTCTTCACGGGATATCTATTTTTGAGGAGAGCTTGGCGCTTAGATGCTTTCAGCGCTTATCTCTTCCGGACTTAGCTTCCCTGCAATGCCCTTGGCAGAACAACAGGGACACCATAGGTCCGTCCACTCTGGTCCTCTCGTACTAAGAGCAGGCACTCTCAGATATCCTAACACCCACGACAGATAGGGACCAACCTGTCTCACGACGGTTTGAAC
>DAOWKF010000103.1 GCA_030640045.1 Candidatus Omnitrophota bacterium
GAAAAATGTAGGAAGGCAGGATACCCAACATCAATATACCTTCAGGGTAGACAGGGGCGCTAATAAAATAGAGATTAAAAAGGCTGTTCAGGATATCTTTAAGGTAAAGGTCTTAAGGGTAAATACAGCCCACATGCAGGGTAAGAATAAGAGGGTCCGTTTTCACGCGGGAAGGACCTCTTCCTGGAAAAAGGCAGTAGTAACACTAAAGCCGGGCGATAAGATAGAGTTAGTATAATGGGATTAAAAAAATTTAAACCGACAACACCCGGGCATCGGGCCCGCACCACTGTTGATTTTTCTGAGTTGACAAAAAAGGAACCGGAGAAGGCACTCATCCGTCCTCTTCGAAGAACCGGGGGCAGAAGTAATCGCGGCAGGATATCATCCTGGCAGCGTGGGGGGGGCCATAAAAGAAATTATAGAATCATTGATTTTAAGAGGGATAAGGATAATGTCCCGGGTAAGGTTAATGCAATAGAGTATGACCCGAATCGTTCTGCGCACATTGCCCTTATTTACTACAGGGACGGAGAAAAGAGGTATATCCTATATCCTGCCGGCCTTATGGTAGGGGATACAGTTCTATCCGGTGAACATGCCCTGTTAAAGCCGGGGCACGCTATGGAATTAAGACATATCCCTGATGGAACTGCTGTCCATAACATCGAGCTTTATCCCGGCAGAGGCGGCCAGTTTGTGCGTTCTGCCGGAGGCATGGCGCAGATTTCCGGCAAAGAAGGCGGTTATGTCCAGTTAAAGATGCCTTCCGGAGAGGTTCGGCTTGTCCTTGAGAGGTGCCGGGCCAGTATCGGACAGGTCGGGAATATTGATCACGAAAATATCTCCAGCGGCAAGGCCGGCCGTTCGCGCTGGTTAGGACGACGGCCCAATGTCAGGGGTATGGCGATGAATCCTGTTGACCATCCAATGGGCGGTGGTGAGGGAAGGAGTAAGAGCAATGAACATCCAAGGTCTCCCTGGGGACAGAAAGCAAAGGGGTTAAAGACCAGACGCAAAAAGAGGAGATCCAATAGGCTTATTATTTCAAGGAGGAGGAAATAAAAAATGCCGCGTTCTATTAAAAAAGGGCCGTATATAGATGAAAAATTACTTAAGAAGGTAGAAAAGGTTAAAAAGAGCGGCGAAAGAAAGGCCATTAAAACATGGTCTAGGGCATCTATGATTACACCTGACTTTGTAGGACTTACTTTTGCTATTCATAATGGGATAAAATTTATCCCGGTTTATATCACGGAGAATATGGTGGGGCATAAATTAGGTGAATTTTCACCTACGCGGGTCTTCAGGGCTCATAGCGCACATACTGAAAAGGCAACAGCGCTTAAATAAAAAGTTATGGTAGAATCAAAAGCAATAATTCGCTATGTACGCATCTCCCCCCGTCGGGCGAGAGATGTCATACGCCTTATACAGGGTAAGACTGCAGAGGAGGCCTTGAATATCCTGACCTTCACCCCCAAGAAGGCTGCTGCTATAGCCTTAAGGGTTCTTCGCTCAGCTATATCCAATGCTACGAACAAGGACAAGGAAGCTAAGGTAGAAGACCTGATCGTTACGGATTCGTATGTTGGCCAGGGTCCGGTCTTGAAAAGATCTCATTCCAGGGCAATGGGACGTGTTAATATGATACTGCGCAGGACCAGTCATATTTGTATTGTGTTAGGAGAAAAGAATGGGACAAAAAGTTAATCCGATTAGTTTAAGGCTTGGGATAATAAAGGACTGGAGTTCGCGCTGGTTTGCCAGGAAAGATTATGCCGATTTCCTCCACGAGGATATCAAGATAAGAAAATTTATTAAAAATAAACTGCCATTTGCCGGTATATCGGCCATTGAGATAGAAAGGGTAGGCGAGAAGATACGGATAGGTCTCCACACAGCCAGGCCCGGTATTGTAATCGGCCGAAAGGGCCAGGATATAGACAGGCTCCGCACGGACCTGGAAGAGCTTACAAAAAAAGAAGTGAATATTGATATAAGAGAGATTAAAAAGCCGTCGATAGATGCATATTTAATTGCAGAGAATATTGCCCAGCAATTGGTCAGGCGCGTGGGGTACCGCCGGGCTATGAAGAGGGCTGTTAGTATGGCTATGGAAAATGGGGCCGGAGGAGTAAAGGTGACGTGTAAAGGGAGACTCGGCGGGGCAGAGATGAAACGCACAGTATGGTATCGTAAGGGAAGGGTCCCCCTCCACACCCTGAACGCTGATATTCAGTATGGCCAGACAGAAGCACTATGCAGCTATGGAAAGATTGGGGTGAAGGTTTTGATATTTCATAAGATTATAGGTGCTGACACCGGAGAGAATTTAGGCACAGATGTTATTTCCTAAGAGAGTAAAGCATCGTAAGTATCAGCGGGGCCGTATGAAAGGCAAGGCCATGCGCGGGAATAAGCTTTCCTATGGCGAATATGGTCTGCAGGCCCTGGAGCCGGCGTGGATTACGGATAGGCAAATTGAAGCAAGTCGCGTTGCCCTTACCAGAAACCTGCAGAGAGGAGGAAAAGTCTGGATAAAGATTTTCCCGGACAAGGCAGTTAGCAAGAAACCTGCTGAGACGCGTATGGGTAAAGGGAAAGGTGCTCCGGAGTCCTGGGTAGCTGTAGTTAAGCCCGGTAGAGTTTTGTTTGAGATAGAGGGGGTCTCGGAAGAACTGGCTAAAAGAAGTTTAAGGCTGGCCAGCCACAAGTTACCCATTCGCACCAGGATGGTAAGCCGTTAAATGAAATGGTGAGTATAATCGAACCATGAAAGCAAGAGATTTAAGGAATTTGACATTAGAGGAACTTAAAAATAAAGAAGAGGACTTATCTCAGGAGCTTTTTAACCTTCGTCTCCAGGCCTCAACCGGACAACTGCAGAACTCAGGCCGCATGCGGGAAGTAAGAAAAGACATAGCGCGGATAAAGACAATATATAAGGAAGAGAAGCATGGCTAAGAAAAAACTTATAGTCGAGGTAGTGAGCAATCGTATGGATAAAACCATAGTTGTGAAGAGAGAGAGATTGATGAAACACCGCCGCTATAAAAAATATATACGGATTAGAAGCAGTCTTAAGGCCCACGATGAAAAAAATGAGGCCAAGCCGGGGGATAAAGTTGAGATTATAGAATGCCGGCCCATAAGCCGGGATAAACACTGGCGGCTTCTTAAGGTTTTAAAAAAGGTCTCTCAATGATTCAGTCTTATTCATCTCTTGATGTTGCGGATAATTCCGGGGCAAAGAGCATCGTCTGCTTCAAGGTCCTCGGAGGAACAAGGAGACGTTATGCAAGCGTGGGAGATATAGTAGTGGCCTCGGTCAAAGAATCTGTCTTTGGGGGGGGCGGTGAAAAAAGGGGATATTGTAAAGGCGGTTATTGTGCGTACGGCTAAAGAACTTCGCCGTCCGGATGGGTCTTTTATCCGTTTTGACCACAACGCTGCTGTGATTCTTGACGCCCAGCTAAATCCTGTAGGCACGCGTGTCTTTGGCCCTGTAGCAAGGGAACTCAGGGAAAGAAATTTTGTTAAGATTATATCTTTAGCGCCGGAGGTTCTTTAATGACATTACGTATTAAGAAGAACGATATGATTAAAGTCCGCTGTGGCAAGGATAAGGGGAAGACGGGCAAAGTGCTCAGGGTTTTTCCCGGGAAAGATGGGCAGGAAAGGGTAATTGTTGAGGGTGTCCATTTTGTCAAACGCCATACCAAACCAAATTCCAAGAACCAGCAGGGCGGGATAGTGTCGAGGGAGTCCGCTTTCCATATTTCGAACGTGAATCTCTTTTGTCCCCGCTGCCAGAAAGGTGTTCGATACGGGGTGCGTGTGTTAAAGGATGGTTCCAAGATTAAATTCTGCCGTAAATGTAATGAGGCATTTTCATGATACCCAGACTTAAAGAGCGTTACTTGAAAGAAATAGTGCCTGTGCTGAAAGAAGAGTTAGGTTATAAGAATAGTATGCAGGTCCCGAAACTTGTTAAGATAGTTGTCAATTGTTCTACCAAGGATGCCATTGCAGATAAAAAAATTCTGGATAACATTATGGAAGAGATGGCGATAATTACAGGCCGGAAACCTGCTATGACAAAAGCAAGAAAGTCTATTTCTGCCTTTAAACTGCGCAAGGGCGTTCCTCTTGGTGCCAGGGTAACGCTTAGACGCAGCTATATGTATGAATTTTTTGATCGTCTGGTCAATGTAGCTATCCCGCGTATTAGAGATTTCCAGGGGTTCCCCCGCACCTCTTTTGACGGGAGGGGCGGATATAGCTTTGGAGTGCAGGAACAGGTGATATTCCCAGAGATAAGCTATGAAAAGATAAAAACAACTCATGGTTTTGATATTACTATCCTCACAAGTGCTAAAAGTGACAGGGACGCAGAGGCATTGTTGGAAAAGATGGGTTTCCCTCTAAAAAAGGAGAGAAAATGACACGTAAATGTTTGATGGTTAAGTGGCAGAAGACCCCAAAATTTAAGGTGCGTCACAGAAATCGCTGCCCGCTTTGCGGCCGTCCCAGGGGGTATCTGAGACGCTTCAGGATGTGCCGTATCTGTTTCAGGGAATTTGCTTCCCGCGGAGAGATCCCCGGGGTAATTAAAGCGAGCTGGTAGAGATGAGTAATACAGATCCAATTGCACAATTTTTAACAAGGATTAGAAACGGGCTTCAGGCAAGGCATCTTGATGTCACTTTTCCCGGGTCAAATCTAAAAGAAGAGATCTGCCGTATCCTAAAAAAAGAACGTTTTATTAAAGACTACGAAGTTATAAAAGACGGACGCCAGGGCAGAATTAAGGTTGTTCTCTCCTATGGACCCCGGAAGGAACCTCTTATAAACGGGTTAAGGAAAATAAGCAGGCCGGGGCTCAGGCAATATCGAGGATACAAGGATATTAAAACAGTGCGAGGCGGACTCGGGATTCTTATTGTCTCCACACCTAAAGGTGTTATGACTAATAATGAATGCAGGAAAGCCAGGGTAGGAGGGGAAGTTATATGCGAGATATGGTAATATGTCACGCGTAGGTAAAAAACCGGTTGAGATACCGTCAGGGGTCCAGGTAAATATAAAGGACCTGGATGTAGAGGTAACAGGCCCTAAGGGGACACTCAAGAGAAGGTTCCACCCCAATGTATCCTTAGAGACTTCTC
>DAOWKF010000007.1 GCA_030640045.1 Candidatus Omnitrophota bacterium
TATTGACGCTTAAATGGGGAGGAGATAAGGACATTTTAATGAATATAGATTACGAAACCGAGCTCATAGATGTTTCGGTAAAGTGGGGGCAGGAATATATTGAGAAAATGTTAGCGGCCTCATTTCGGGCGAAGGCGCTTATTATGCAAATGGTAAATCCTAAATTAGCGCTGCTGGAACTAGAACTGACGGGAGAAAAATTATGATTGAGATAGTCCAAGTCAGATTAAGAGAAGGGGGTAAAATCCTTTATTACAATACGAATAACTTGCGGTTGGAAGCGGGTATGTGTGTAATCATCGAGGCGGATAAAGGGCTTGATTACGGAAAAATTATCTTCGAACCCGAGGTGGTTTTAGAGAGTGATATTAAGGAATCATTGCGGAAGGTTATCAGGCCTGCCAATAAACGGGATATGGAGCAGATAAAAGAAAACAAGGAGAGAATAATACATATCTTCAAGGCCTGTGAGAAGAAGATTGTGGAACGGAAGATGAATATGAAACTTGTGAATGCCGAATATTCCTTAGACAACAGTAAGATAGTTTTTTATTTTACCGCCGAGGGCCGGGTGGATTTTCGGGAATTGGTCAAGGAACTCGCGAGTATGTTTAAGGCAAGGATTGAGCTTAAACAGATTGGGGTACGTGACGAGGCGAAGATGCTGGGCGGGTGTGGTGTTTGCGGACGGCCGCTGTGCTGCGCGCAATTCCTGAAAGATTTTTCATCCATCACTATCCGCATGGCAAGAGACCAGGGCCTTCCTTTAAATCCGGCTAAGATATCAGGCCTTTGCGGCAGGCTTATGTGCTGTCTTGAATATGAACATTCTCATTACAAAGAACTTTGTAAGAACCTCCCCCGGCCCGGCCGGACGATAAAGACAAAACAGGGTAAGGGAAAAGTGATCAGCATAAATCCTTTAGCCCAGACCGCGCTTGTAGTGTTGGAAGACGGCCGGCAGATAGAGGAAGATTTTAAAAAGAATGAAAAATAAAACTTTTTATCTCACCAGTCCTCTTTATTATGTTAATGCCTCTCCGCATATCGGCCATTCCTACACAAATGTGGCGGCCGATTCTCTGGCCAGATTTAAGCGGCTGACAGGGGAAGAAGTATTTTTTCTTACGGGTACAGATGAACACGGACAGAAGATAAAACAAGCCGCGGATGAAAAGGGTATAACTCCGAAGGAGTTTGTTGATGCGGTCGTTCCGCATTTTAAAGAGCTTTGGGAGAAACTTTTTATTTCATACGATGACTTTATCAGAACAACCGAGGTCCGGCATACAGAAACCGTAAAAAAAGTTTTGGAGATTTTAGCGGCAAAAGGAGATCTTTATAAAGGAGAGTATGAAGGATGGTACTGTACGCCCTGTGAGACGTTCTGGACGGGCCGGGAAGAAAAGGATAAGACCTGCCCTGACTGTAAGCGACCGCTTGAGAAAATAGAGGAAACCAATTATTTTTTCCGGCTGGCAAAATATCAGGACTGGCTTATCGCGCACATTGAAACGCATCCGGATTTTATCAAGCCGGATACCAGAAGGAACGAAATTTTAAGTTTTCTGAAATCTCCGCTCATCGACCTCTGTATCTCCCGGCCAAAGGAGAGACTCACCTGGGCGGTGCCGGTTCCGTTTAGTCCTGCGCATGTTACCTATGTATGGTTTGACGCTCTTCTGAATTACATAAGCGCGGCCGGATACTTAAGTGATGAGAGCAGGTTTAAACAACTTTGGCCGGTAGATGTGCATTTTATGGCAAAAGATATTATCAGGATGCACGCGGTATGGTGGCCGATTATGTTACATGCCCTGGACATTGAACCGCCGCGGCAAATATTCGCGCACGGCTGGTGGACGCTAAAAGGAGAGAAAGTTTCTAAATCAAAAGGAAATATAGTTGACCCGCTTGAGATTATTGAAAAATATGGTGTGGATGTTTTGCGGTATTTTTTGTTGAGAGAAATTCCTTTTGGAGAAGACGGGGATTTTTCCGAGGCAGCTCTTATCAGCCGCTTTAACAGCGATCTGGCAAATGACCTCGGCAATCTTCTTTATCGCACCTTGACAATGGTGGAAAAGTATTTTTCTAAACAAGTGCCGGCGCGTTATCCGGAAGCAGAGGGCTATTTAAAGATGAAGGCGGAGGAGTTTCCGCGGGTGTTAGCGTGTGCTATGGAGCGGATGGATTTTAAGGCGGCCTTAGAGGAAATCTGGGAACTTATCAATACAGCCAATAAATTTATTGAAGATACCGCTCCCTGGCATTTAGCTAAGGCGGGAAAAGTGCGGGAGTTAGGAGGGTTCCTCTATAGTCTCTTGGAATCCCTGCGTGTAATCTCAATCGCGCTTTCTCCTTTTATGCCGCAGACGGCATCAAGCATTTATGCGCAGATAGGTCTGGATGGGCAAATCGAAGCCGTGGGATTTAAAGGTATTGAAGTCTGGGGTCTGCTTAAAGCAGGAACAATAACCAGGAAGGGTAAACCGCTGTTCCCGAGGATAGAAATTTAATAGCGAGTGCTTATGTTAATAGATACGCATTGCCATTTGGATTTTAAAGATTTTGCGGAAGATAGAGATGCGGTATTACAGAGAGCTAAAGCTGCCGGTGTAACTCGCGTTATAAATATCGGGATAACTGTTGAGCAAAGCAGGACCGCGGTGGAACTGGCGCGGCAATATGAAGCGGTCTATGCCTGTCTTGGAATTCATCCTCATTATGCAGGTAGTCTTAAAAAAAAGGATGTAGATACATTACGACAGCTTGCTTCGGCTGATAAAGGGCGGCCGCATAATAAAGTTGTTGGCATTGGAGAAATCGGGCTTGATTATTACAAGAGCAAAGTTGCTCCGGAAATTCAGAAAGAAGCATTTGCCTCTCTTGCCTCGCTGGCACGGGAATTAGACCTGCCGCTTGTCATTCATAATAGAGAAGCGCAGCGTGATATAATTGATGTCATGAAGGCAGTTTTTGAAGGGTCTATCAGAGGGGTTGTCCATTGTTTCTCAGGAGATGTTAAACTGGCGCGGCAATGCCTGGCGCTCGGTCTGCATATTTCCTTTACCGGGAATCTGACATTTAA
>DAOWKF010000052.1 GCA_030640045.1 Candidatus Omnitrophota bacterium
CGACCGCGATCGGGGATCGTGGAATGACTATGGTTTTTTTCAAATAGCTTCAAAAAAATTTCTACTATCTGCGGATCAAACTGCGTGCCGCTGCATTTTTTAAGTTCAGCCATGGCCTTTCTTTTCCCCAGGGCCTTACGATATGGCCTGTCCGATATCATGGCTTCATAGGAATCAACTACCCCTAAAATCCTCGCCCCTATTGGAATCATCTTTTTCTTAAGTCCTGACGGATACCCCCTACCGTCATAGCGTTCATGGTGGTGTAAAATTATAGGGACAAGATCCCTAAGAAACGATACATGCTCAACAATATCCGAACCAAGACGGGCATGCTCGGTTATATTTGCAAACTCGTCCAAAGTAAGTTTAGACGGTTTCTGAAGGATATTAGCATCTATGCCGATCTTTCCAAGGTCGTGGACGAAACTTGCGTACTTAATCGCCTTTACCTCGTCTTCTGAAAGACGCATCTTCTTCGCAATAGCTACAGCATACTGCATCACCTTCTCCGAGTGGCGGTGCGTATAGGCATCCTTGGCATCGATTACAGCGGCTAATGCCCGGATAGTATTAAAATAACCCTGCACTAAACTTTTTTCCGCCCTCTCATATAAAATAGCATTGGCTATGGCAAGAGAGGCCTGCGAGGCCAGGGCAGTGAAAAGCTCTCTCTCTGTAGGCTTAAATTTATAAATGGTTTTCTTATAGAGACTGAGGACGCCTACCTTCTTTCCGTCGATTACAATAGGCGCGCCGAGATAGGATTTGAATTTTCCCTGTCTCGCAATTGATTTTTCTGCCCTATGGGAATCAACAGGCACATTACTTACAGCTATAACTCTTCCTTCCTTAAAGACATGTCCTGTTATACCCTTTCCTATTTTAAGTTTCAGCTCTTTTACTATCTTCTTAGGAATACCTATCCCTACCTTAGGCACGAGATATCCGTCTTTTAGCAAAAATATCTCGCAGGCATGAAGATTCATGGCCTTTAAGATACGGCGGACAATTTCACGTAATAATTTTTCCATATTCTACAATTTTTGCTTCGGGGCGTCAGCCCAGAGGAGCTCCAGATTATAAAACTCCCTTAACTCTTTAACAAATAGATGCACAACAAAATGACCGGCATCCAATATCATCCAGCGCCCTCCCTCACGGCCTTCAGTGTGATTGATCTTGACCTTTTTCTTTTTTAAACTCTTTATAATCTCATTAAGTATTGCCTTTATCTGGACTGTTGATTCTCCGCTCGCTATGACAAAGTATTCTGTAAAATTGCAGAGTTTACGCATATCCAGGATAACTACGTCCTCTGCCTTTTTCTTCCTGCATATAGTTACTGCGTCTTTAAGGCCTTTTACTCGAGGTGTTGGACGCTTTAAGCTTTTCGTTTTACGTTTCTTTGATATAGCTTATATCTCCTTATATATTTCTCCACCTTTTCAGGGACCATATAGGTGATGGGCTTGCCCTCCTTAATGCGATTTTTTATATGGCTTGAAGATATACCTATGGAAGTAATAGAAAGAGTACGCATTGATGGTAGATCCCCTTTCGCATTTACCAGTGAAAATCCAGGCCGATTTATTACAACCAAATTGCATAAATCCAAAAATCTCTCAACATCTTTCCATGTGGAAATATCCATCACAGCATCTACCCCTAAGATAAAATAAAATTCTGCCTTTTTTCCATATTGTTTTCTTAATTGTCTCATGGTATCAACTGAGTAGGACTTTCCTCCCCTGTCTATCTCTAAGGTGCTTACGGAAAAATATGGTATTTTCTCGATTGCGAGCTTGAGCATATTGAGTCTGTGCGCGGCAGCGGCTAAATTTTTTTCAACCTTATGCGGGGGATGGGCTGACGGAATAAAAATAATCCGGGTCAGTTCCATCTTCTCTCTCACTTCCTGCGCAGCCACAAGATGGGCATTATGCACAGGATTAAATGTCCCGCCAAATACACCTATTTTCACCACGTTATGCTTCTCCTCTCACCTTCTCACCTGTCCTTTTCCGCGGACGATATATTTATAACTGGTAAGTTCCTCCAGCCCCATAGGGCCCCTTGCGTGAATCTTATCGGTGCTTATACCAATCTCTGCGCCCAGGCCGAACTGATTGCCGTCGGTAAACCGCGTTGAGGCATTGACATAGACACAGGATGAATCTACTTCCGCAGTAAACCTCTTTGCCCTGGCAGGATTTGTAGTTATAATAGCCTCGGAAAGGCCGGAACTATATATATTGATATGCTCGATAGCTTTGCCTATATCCGCTACAATCTTTATAGAGAGGATAAGGTCCAGATATTCTGTATGCCAATCTAATTTAGTTGCCTCTTTTATGCCGGACAAAATCGTGCACGTCAGATGACACCCGCGCAGTTCCACTCCTTTTGTCATGAGTGCCCGGGCTATCCCTGGTAAAAATCCCTTAGCAATGTCTTTATGTATAAGGAGTGTCTCCATGGCATTGCATACCCCCGGCCTCTGGGTCTTGGCATTCAAAATAATCTTCTCAGCCATTTTAAAATCAGCGCCCTTATCAACATATGTATGGCAGAGTCCCTTGTGGTGTTTGATAACAGGGATATGAGAAAGACTGAGGACACGTTTTATCAAATTCTCTCCACCCCGCGGAATAACCAGGTCTATGTATTGAGATAATTTCAACAGCTCCTCTACATCCTTATGGCTTGTTGTTGAAAGCATGGATATAGCGCCGCCGGGGATACCTGCTGAGGCCGCAGCGTCGGAAAGTATTGTTTGAAGACATAGATTAGAATAAATAGCCTCACTTCCTCCGCGAAGTATCACTGCATTTCCTGATTTTAACGTAAGGGCAGCTGCGTCAGCAGTCACATTGGGTCTGGACTCATAGATAATGGCTATTACGCCTATAGGCACCCGAACCTTGGCAATCTCAAGGCCATTGGGCCTCCGCCACTTCTTTATAATAGAACCAACAGGGTCTGGTAGATGTACCACCTCTTTTAGCGAATCTACCATATCCTCAATCCTCTTATCATTTAGTCTAAGGCGGTCAATAAAACCGGATTTATACTCTCGCTGTTCTGCCTGCTCTATATCCCGCCTGTTCTCCTTTAATATCCTCTTCTTTTCTTTTCTTAAGGCAGCTGCCATGGCCATGAGCGCTTTATTTTTTGCAGGAGTGGGGATGGAGGCGAGTTTTCCTACGCCCTCTTTAGCCTGCCTGGCGATATCAATTACTTTCATTTTTTATTGTTCATAAAATCATCAATAATATTCTTTGAAATCTTTTTAGAACATGGAATAAACAGGGTTCCGATATTTTCTCCTTCCACTACCCTCGGTAACACTTTCTTTCTTAAGCCGGAGGCAATGACCATCGCCCCGCTGCCTTCCGTAACTAAACGAGCTGCCGTGACCTTAGAACTCATCCCGCCGCGGCTTGTGTCTTTTTTTGTTCCAAGGGCGACACGCTCAATCTCCTGTGTAATCTTCGCAACTTCCCGGATAACCTCTCCTTTGTCCGCGTCTTTGTATAGCCCCTCTACATCAGTCAGGATAATGAGAAGTTCAGCC
>DAOWKF010000080.1 GCA_030640045.1 Candidatus Omnitrophota bacterium
GCAGGCTTAATCATAACAATATCGGCTCCCTCCTCAATATCTGACCTGACTTCTCTTATAGCCTCTTCTGCATTAGCAGAGTCCATCTGATAACTTTTACGATCGCCAAATTGGGGACTTGAATTAGCCGCTTCTCTAAAAGGCCCATAAAACGAAGATGCATATTTAGCTGAATAAGACATAATGGCAATGTCAGTAAAATTATTTTTATCTAAAATATCCCTTATTACCTTTACCTGTCCGTCCATCATTGCTGAAGGAGCAACAATATCAGCTCCTGCCTCTGCATGCGAGAGAGCAGTTTTTCCTAATAATTCCAGGGTCATATCATTATGCACCTTCCCATCTTTAACAACTCCACAATGTCCGTGGGAAGTATAACCGCATAGACACACATCTGTTATGATCACTATATCAGGAATCTCTTTTTTTATACTCTGTATGGCCTGTTGGACAATACCATTTTTATTATAAGCTTCGCTTGCTCTCTCATCTTTTTTTTGCGAAATTCCAAAAAGTAAAATTGCCGGAATACCAAGGGAATTAACTACCTTTACTTCCTTAATTAGATTATCAATGGAGAACCGTTCAACCCCCGGCATAGATTTAACAGATCTTTTAATTTTTTTACCCGGCATTACAAAAAAGGGCATAATTAAATCGCCGACGGAAAGACAAGTTTCTCTTAACATCTTCCGCAATCCATTGCTCTTACGCAATCTTCTCAATCTATGTAACGGATAGCTCATTATTCATCACCTCCCCATAAAACCCGTAACTTTTAAGCTTGGCGCAGGTTACCTCTCCGATGCACTTCATTATTATTCCCTCAGGTATTTTTTTATATACAGCCATAAAATTTTGGACGGTAGATGGACTGGTAAAAATTATCTCATCGATTTTATTAAAATCTATTTTTTTAACTTTCGACGGCCTTACATTTTTATAAACCGTAAGCGCTTTAACATTTGCGCCTGTTTTTCGTAAGGCCCGGGGGAGATAATTGCTTGATAAATTAGACCGCGGGATTAAAATGTTTTTGCTTTTTAAATTAAATCTCCTGAGGGCCTTCACTATTCCCTGCGATGATTCTTTTCTGGGGACACAATCGACTCTAATCCCGTATTCCTTTAATTTATTGGCAGTAGCCCTGCCAATGGCACAGATTCTAACCCCTCCCCTGCCTCCCATGCAGTAATGTTTCCGTAGACACGCAGGGGCGGGGTCAAAAAAATATTTAACAGCATATCTGCTGGTAAATATTATCCAATGGTATTTACTAATTTCTTTAACCTCTTTTTTAACCTTAGTATAATCATTTAACGCCGCAATCTTTATCAAAGGCGCATGCAATATTTCCCCCAGATGCCTGAACCTTTCAGGATTTGTACCCGTGAATAAGATTCTCTTTTTGGTTTTATTTAAAATCCCTCTCAGGTCCACAACCTTTCCTACTACAAATACTGCCGGCGGACTAATTTTCTTTTTCTGCGCTCTCCCTGCAATATTCTCTAAATTTCCCTGGACAATCTTTTGGTTTTTGAAGGTCCCTCTTTCAATCAATATACACGGTGTGCCAGGAGACTTTCCTTTTTTAATAAGATTTTTTACTATCCTTTCTAAATTAGTAACAGCCATCAAAAATACCAGAGTAGCTGCAGAAATGGTGTTATCTTTTCTATGGCCGGTAATTATTGCAACTGAAGAGGCATAATCCCGATGTGTTAAAGGTACCCCGCAAGAAGCAGGAATAGCTATGGCTGAACTTACTCCCGGAACGACCTCGCAGGGAATATTCCTTTTTGAAAGATAAACTGCTTCTTCCCCGCCCCTGCCAAAGACGAATGGGTCACCATTTTTTAAACGCACTACTACCTTACTTTTTTTAGCCTTCTCTTCCAGCAATTTGTTTATCTCATCCTGCTCCATTGAATGATGTTTATAAGATTTCCCGGCATAGATAAGTTTTGCGCCTTTTCCGGCAAAATTAAGCAATTTTTTATTTATAAGAAAATCATAAATAATTACATCTGCTTTTTTAATAAGACCCAGGCCCTTAACAGTAATTAACCCGGGATCTCCCGGCCCTGCACCGACTAAATAAACTTTTCCCATTTTGTAACAAAATTTTTTATTTCTATATCCCCTTTTCTTATTTCAATAGCTAAAGAACCTTGCAAAGGATGAGGTTTTAAAATATCGAAAGGCAATCTCTCGGTTATCCTGTCCTTTAACCCCAGACGAATAAGCCCGGCGGCAGCTATAATAATAGCATCAAGGTCCCCCTGCTCTAATTTTCTTAATCTCTCCACTATGTTCCCGCGGATGTCAAAAATTTCAAAATCATTACGAAAAGATTTCAACTGACTTTTCCTGCGCAGACTGCTTGTCCCGACTTTAGCTCCGGAAGGAAGCTCTCTTAACTTAAGATTATTCTTTGAAACAAGTACATCATATGGGTCTATGGACTTTAATATTGCTGCGATTTCTAACCCCTCGGGCAATACATCCGGCAGATCCTTTGCACTGTGCACGGCTAAATCAATTTCTCCGTTTAGCAGGGCATTTTCAATTTCTCCGGTAAAAAAATCCGTTCCCTCCAGTTTTTCAAGAGGGCTTGTCTTATCTCTATCTCCGAGTGTCTCTACCTTAATGATATCAAAACCAAGCTCCGGATGAACCCCGTTCGAAATTTCGCCCTCTTTAAATAGCGCTATTACCTCATCTACCTGCTTCAGGGCTAAAGGACTGCCTCTGGTACCGATTCTAATGATTTTTTTTGCCATTTATTTAATTCTCTTTGAATTATCGCTTCAGCAAGCCGCGCTTCTTGTTTCCTTCTTGCGAAATTCTCTTCAACCGTGGATTTCAAACCATCCAGGTCATACAAAATTATATCAGAAATATCTTTTGCTCCGGGATCAACATCCCTGGGTAAAGCAATGTCCATTATCACCAGCGGCTTTTTTCGTAACTGCATAACTTCCATTAAAATTTCTTTTCTCAAAATCAAATGAGGGCTTGTTGTAGAACTTATAACAATATCCACTGTTTTCAATTTTTCTTTTAGATGGGTAAAATTTATAGCCTCACCTCCGCAGTTTGAAGCAAGTTCTAATGCCCTTTCATAAGTCCTGTTAGAGACAAAAATTCCCTTGATCCCTTTTTCTTGAAGATACTTACTTATTAAAGTGCCTATCTTACCTGCGCCAATAATCAATACAGACCTATCCTGCAGCTCTCCCAACTGTTCTTCACACATTTTTATAGCTACGCTTCCTATGGATATATTTCCCTGTGATATTTTGGTTTCCTGCCGCACAATCCTTCCTGTTTCAACTGCCTTTTCAAATAATTCATTAAGCAAATTGCCAATTACTCCCGCATCTTTAGCTACAGTCCAGGCATCTCTTATCTGGCCCAGAATTTGGGTCTCTCCTAAAACCTGTGAATCCAATCCGGAAGAAACCCTGAAGATATGGCGGCAGACATCTATATCTTCCAAGACGTAAAAATAACGTCTTATATCATTCTCACAAATCTCATAATGGGCATATAAAAACTCTTTTATCTTTTGCATGCCGGAATTAACATCGGCAAAATGCGTATAGATTTCCATCCTGTTACAGGTAGAAAGTATAACTGCGCTAAATTCTTTGAGTTCAAAGAGGGCCTCTTTAAGCTGCCTTTTGGTCAAAAAAAATTTTTCGCGTATTTCTAAGGGGGCTGTTTTGTGATTTATCCCGATTAATAATAAGTCCATCAAATCAACTCCTTTAATTTATCTCTTATCCTTACTGCCTTTCGCGGGGATAGACCATCGGTAGAAACGGCAATGGTTACGCCCTTTTGCCTTAATACTGCTGGAAGAACAAAAGTTGATTTTTTTGCCGAGTCACAGACATTCACCATGATATCCGATTTTACAGCATCTCCGGCTATTTTGGAATTTATTTTTCGGCCGGACGTAGCTACAAATACAAGATAGGCTCCTTTTAACAGCCTGGATTGGTATTTACATTTAATATAATTTATTTTTTTCTGCCCGGACATTTCAGCAAGCATGGGTGTTAATTCAGGACTTATTACTTTCACCTTTCCTCCATAAAAAAGGATATTTTTCACTTTTCTCTCGGCAACCTTTCCTCCGCCGATAACAATACAAAGTTTGCCTTTTATATTCAAATTAACAGGATAAAATCTCATCGGTCATTTCCTTTAATAATATTATAGCCTCGAGGGGTTATCATATATCCCCCTTTTACATAAGTCTCGGAATTACCCACGATTATAGTTGTGCGCATATCGATCATTCTCAAACAAAGCATATTTTTAAGTTCGGTTATCTCTATACTCTCATTCTCTCTATATGCATTCCTCACTATCCCTACAGGGGTTTGAGGTGATTTATATTTCATTAGTATCTGCCAGGCAGCCTTAAGCGGTGTTACTCTGCTTTTACTCCGGGGATTATAAAATACAATTACAAAATCTCCCTGGCAAACTTTTTTCACTCTTTCTTCAATTAATCTCTTCTCTGTCAGACAGTCACTTAAAGAAATTACCGCGAAATCGTGTACCAACGGCGCGCCCAGGAGGCTTGCGCAGGCAGAAGCGGCTGAAATCCCGGGGATAACCTCTATTTTAATTTTCTCTCTCTCATCATTACTTAAAAGCTCTAAAACTATCCCTGCCATGCCATATATCCCGGGATCTCCGCCTGAAACAAGACAAACCCTATTTCCCTCCAGCGCCTTTTTTATAGCAAATTTTGCCCGCTTCACTTCCCCGGTCATGCCGGAAGAAATAATCTCCTTCTTATGCACCAAATTGCCGAGTAGTTTTATATAGGTTTTATAACCGATAACCACATGGGTTTTATTTAAGGCATTCCTGGCTCCAGGGCTTAAAAGGCTTGTATCTCCCGGTCCAATCCCTACTATGCTTAACTTTCCTTTGCCACGGCGACTGTTACACCGTCTATTATCTGTTTTGGCGATATTAATTTTGTCCTCCTTCCGGCCAGTAATGCGCATGGTTCACACACTCCATAAACTCCTATATTTCGCTTTACTATTTCTGAACCACGGCCATCAGTCCTGAACCTGGTAATTTGCTCCCGGCTAAAGAACACCAAAGGCAATCCCAATATCTCACATGCACTAATCAATCCTTTCTCATCTTTTTTTAAATCGACAGTAGCTGCCAAACGTACCTGCCGTAAAGTAAGATTATTACTTCGCAAAACAGCCTTTATAGCCTTTTTCACCCTATAAGTCTCAATACCTCTTCTACACCCTACTCCTACAATAAATTTTCTATGCACCTCCGAGCCGGTAGTAATAACCGGATGTGCGCCAAGGGAAGCTGCTACTTTGTAAGCCAGGCTGTTAGCGCCTCCTTCATGACCGGAAAGTACGCTAATAGCGTATCTTCCGGCAGTATCCACACAAACAACCGCGGGATCGCTATGCTTATTCTTTATAAAAGGACTGATAACGCGGACCACTATGCCCACGGCCGCACAAAAGACTACTCCCCCATAATCAGAAAAAATCTTTTCCGTAATATCGGTCAGAGACTTTTTCCTGTAAAGGGGTGTTTTAATATTTATAACTTTAGCTCCTTTTATAGTTTTTTTAAGCCTTTCTGCCAGGGCTTCGCCGTTTTTATTAATTACAACAACCGCTGTCCTCATTTAGCCTTCCTGTACATATGAGAAAAAAATTTATCGTATAGTTTACTCCTGCGGAAATTTTTCTTCGCCAAAACATCACCTACAAATATCAAGGCCTGTCTGGATATCCCGGAATCTTTAAGTTTTTCAATAATATTGCAAAGCATTCCGGTTATTATCTTCTCCTCGGGCCACGAGGCCCTGTAAACCACAGCAACCGGGGTATTTTTATTATAGCCGGCAAGAAGTTTCTTAACAACCTCTTCTATCCTTGCTATGCTCAGAAAAATAACCAGTACCGCCCTTATCCTTGCCAAATTTTTCAAATCTTCCCTCAAAGGCACTTTTGTCCTGCCGGAAACCCTGGTGATAATAACTGTCTGGCTTATGCCTGAAAGGGTAAGTTCCTGTTTCAATGCTGCAGAGGCAGCGCAAAAAGAGCTCACTCCCGGAACAACTTTATATTCTACATTGTTATCTTCGCACCAGACAATCTGTTCCTGAATAGCGCCGTATAAAGAAGGATCACCGCTGTGAATCCTCGCTATTATACCCGGCTTTTCAGCAAATCTCTCATATACGTCAATCACTTCATCAAGGGTCATGCCGGCTGAATCATAAATTTTTGCTTTTTTCCTGGCATATTTTAAAATCTTTTTATTTACCAGGGAACCTGCGTAAATAATAACATCTGCTTTCTTAATAATCTTTTGCGCCTTTATAGTGAGCAATTCCGGGTCACCGGGCCCGGCGCCTATAAAGTATATCACCTCTTTCTCCTCCGCAATAAAATAGTAGACATATAACCCAGGGCCTTTTTGCTATTATTCAATTTGGAAATATCATCAACGATATATTGCTTTTGGCGTCCAAGCCATTTAGCAAAATAAAAAGAGCCTTTGAATTTCTCTTTCTTTAAAAATCTCACCAGACGGTTTAAATCCTTGCCTATTTTAAGTAAGACCACTGTATCGAACTGTTTCAAAAATTTTTTTAAATCTGTAAGCTTTCCCGGCAAAGGAATAACCGCAAGCCTCTCATTGGCTTCTGCCAATGGGACAGAAAAGGCAGAGGCAACAGCGTTAACAACGCTTATCCCTGGTATAGTGCGTATATCTATATTCTTATCAACCTTATAGAGATAGCGTAATAAATACATATAAGTACTGTAAATCAACGGATCACCGATGGTTATAAATACTATTGTCTTCCCCGGGCAAAGCTCTCTATGAACTTTTAAAGCTGCCCTGCGCCAGAAAGTTTCTAATGTCTTTTTGTCTTTACTCATAGGGAAAACAATGGTTTTTATTTTGTCCCGGGGAATGTATTTTTTTATTATTTCAGCAGCTAAAGATGCGGATTTAATACCTGCTTTGGGAGCAAAGACCACATCTGCTTTTTTCAAAATATTACGGCCTTTAATTGTCAGGAGTTCAGGATCTCCCGGGCCTATCCCTACACCGTAGAGGATACCACGGGATTTCATGCCTTTTTTAAAAACAGAAGCCATAATCCTTTCCAGTCTTTATTGGTTGATGAAAGTGCCGGTAAA
>DAOWKF010000054.1 GCA_030640045.1 Candidatus Omnitrophota bacterium
AAAATGGATTTATAAGAATAATCACTCCAGTTTACATCCAGGCCGCATTTGATACCTTCATCAAGTTCATAGCCAAACTGCCCGGCAAAGGTCTTCTTATCCGGATCTGTATGGCGGTAGCCGTCGGACCTGTTATAGTTAAAGCCCAGACTATAATCGTATTGATCCTGTTTTCCATAAATAGTAACGGAATTCTTAAGGGTATTCCATGCCCCTGCCTTTGTTGAGGCCTTTATTTCTACAGCTTTTTCAGCATATTCACCGCTCTTTGTTACGATATTTATCACTCCTCTTGCGGAATTCGTCCCGTACAGCGAAGGTGGAGGTGATTTAATTACCTCTATCCTCTCAATCTGGTCTACAGGGATATTGTCAATGCTGTTAAAACCATATACCCCGAAATTGTATGGCTTGCCGTCAACCATAATTATCGGCCCGCCGACATGGGGGCTCTTTGTACCCCTGAAGCTAAAATAAGTCTTGTCCTTTGTTGTACTTTGATTAATAACACCCGGTACGCTTGAGATAATTGCTGCCAGATTGTCCTGGCCGCTCTTTTTAATATCCTCTGCTGTGATAATCGAGACTGATGCCGGTGTATCAAGCAAGGTAGCACCTTTTTTGCTTCCGGTTACTATCATCTCATCTAACTTGGTAACTCCTCCGGCCGGTTCCTCTGCAAACGCATTCAATCCAACGGGCAAAAGGGATACAGCACAACTAATCATAACTACTCGTAATACTCGTCTAATCCGCTTCATCTCTCTTTTCTCCTTTTTGTTTCCCCCTAAGCCCGAAAATATGTTATAATTCCTATGGACTTAAGGGTGCTTTGCCTTTAAGTATCAACCTCATTAGATACGCTCTAATGGGGCAGGCAGCCCGCTGACTTTTAATAGAGGTTTGGCGGGCTTGCCATTTTTCTGCTACATTTTTCGAGCTCTTTTAATCTAAACACCACCTCCTCTCCGGCTCTTTTTAAAAACTCATCTTTCAATTTCAATCCTTTGACATCCTTATCACGCGCACAGCTATAATGAAACTTATACATCCGAAAATCAACATATATAAAAGTGAAGAATATGGAAACAACCGGCCTAATGATGCCGCCCTTATAGCCTTAGATGAATGCGCCAGAGGCAAAAGTTGTATAATCTGCCTCGCCCACACAGGATAATATCCTAACGGGAAAAATGTCCCGCACAGAAATGCCATCGGCGTCATTACAAAATTATTCAGCATCCCCTGCTCCGCGTGTGTCTTCACAACCATTGAAGTAATAACTGCCATTGAAGAAAAAATAAAGGTATTAAGCAGGACTGATAAGATAAACAGCATATTCAAATGGACACTGACTTTGAAAATTAAAGCAATTATTATTACAATCATAGCCGCCAGGCACCCGCGAAACATTCCGCTAATTACTTCACCTGCAGTGTAACACAGGTCTGTAATCGGAGTAGAACGAATCTCATCGAATGTCTTCCAGTAAAACCTGCAAATATTAATTTCTGAGGAAAGGGCAAAGCTCTGCCGCATACTGCTCATTGCGATTAACCCCGGGATAATAAAAAAGATATAGGGCAGGCCTTCAACAGTAACCTTATCCTTAAATCCCCAGCCGAATGTAATGAGAAAGAGAAGCGGCGATACAGAAAAGGAAAATATTTGTTTAATAAACCTTCTTTTTAAAATAATAATTTCACGGACTATAATGGCAATTAACGGTCTCATAATATTTCTTTACTTATTCTGATTAGCTGCAGGATTAACTCTCCTGCCGGTCAACCTTATAAAAACATCCTCTAAATTTGCCCGCCTGATTACAGCATTTTTATTGAGTTTGGAAAGAAACTCAGCTGCCTCTCCCCTGGTCTCGAAAAACTCTGCCTCCAGGCCGTCCGAACCTTCTATATCAACGGCAATCTTTCCCATATCATTTACTAACTTTGAAGGAGCTCCCTCAGCAATTAGCCCCCCCTTATCTAATATGCCGACCCTGTCGGATAAATACTCAGCTTCCTCTATATAATGAGTGGTAAGAAAAATTGTTCCGCCCCTGTCTCTTATCCTTTTTATCAGCCCCCACACCCTTCTTCTGGCAACGGCGTCAAGACCTGCAGTGGGCTCATCCATAATAAGCAGGTTAGGGCTGTGGATAAGGGCGCGGGCAATGGTAAGCCGGCGGCGCATCCCGCCGGAATATTTGGACGCAAGCCTATGCATATCACCTTTTAAATCCACAAAATCCAGTAATTCATCAGCTTTTTTCTTTATGTCCTTTATCTTCATCTTAAATAACAACCCGTGAATAAGCAGGTTTTCATAGCCTGTCAGTTCCGGGTCGATATTACGCGTCTGATGAATAACGCCTATCTCCTTTTTTGCCTGGACAGGGTTCTTTAACACGTCATGCCCGTTAATACGGGCGCTGCCGGACGTCGGAAGTGTCAAAGTCGACAATATTCTTATCGTAGTAGTTTTACCTGCGCCGTTAGGCCCCAGGAATCCGTAAATCTCCTGTTTCCGGACTTCTAAGTTAAGGCCGTTAACAGCAGTTATGTTCTTGTATTTTTTAAAAAGATTTTCTATCTTAATCACGATAGACGAGCTTTTATTTTATCTATATCCAGCCCTACCTCTTCAAACGGCTTGCGCCGGACCCTGTGAGACAGGCACAATTCAGCAGAGGTTTCTATGTCCCGGCTTTCGACTTTAGTCCGGCCATCGAATGCCGCCGCAGTCTTGGCAACTTTCATCATCATAATCTCCCCGCGATGCCCATCGATACCAAGATCAATTACTAAATCAACTATCTTTTTCAGAATTGCATCATCAATAGTAACCCGGGGATAAAGTTTTTTGGCGTTGTTGATCCGCTCAACCAGCTTCTGTGATTCCGGCTGCCATTTTTTAATAAATTTTTGAGGAGAGACCTCAAACTCTTCCCGCCTTTTAACTATTTCAATACGCTCATCAGCGCTATTCAGGCCCTGGATATTGACGCATAAGCCAAAGCGGTCTAACAGCTGCGGCCGTATCTCGCCCTCTTCAGGATTCATCGTGCCTACAAGGACAAATCTTGCAGGATGTGAAAAAGACACGCCCTCCCTCTCAATCGTATTTACTCCCATTGCTGCTGAGTCAAGAAGCACATCTACTATATGGTCGTCAAGAAGATTAACTTCATCAACGTATAAAATACCCCTGTGTGCTGCGGCAAGGATTCCCGGTTCTATCTTCTTCTCGCCTCTTTTTAATGCGTGTTCGATATCGATAGTACCTACAACGCGGTCTTCTGTAGCACTTATCGGCAGCTCAATCACTTTTACCCTCCTCTTAATAACTCTCTCCGGGTCGCAAGACGCATTAAGCTGGCAGGTTGGACAAATTTCCTGTTTGTCTTGAGGCTCACATTGAAAAGGACAATTTTCTACCACCTCAATCTCGGGCAAAATTTGGGCAAGCGCCCGGACAGCAGTGGATTTTCCGGTTCCCTTTTCTCCTCTTATCAACACCCCTGATAGAGTAGGGTTAATTACATTCAAGATTAATCCTAATTTCATTAACTCCTGGCCTACAATTGCAGGAAAAGGGAAAATTACGCGTTTTACTGTCATTTATTTCAAAGCTCCTTTCGTAATCTCAAGTATCTTATCCTCACGAAGTTCCTCCGGCCTGTAATACTCGGCATTCAGCCTTGCAGCCAGTGAACCCGCAAGCCCCAATCGAATAATCTGCTGCGGCTCAGTATCAATTACTACATATTTCACAGGGATCTCTTCATAAAGACGGCCGGCAAACTCAGCAGCTTCTTGATATGCCTCGCTCCCTGAATACGGGACATTCGCTTTGCCGTCAGTAACGATAATTACAATCGGCTGTATAGTCTTATCCTTATTAAAATTTATTTTTAATATTTTATAAGTTAAAGCGATAGCGTGCGCAAGAGGAGTCCTGCCTCCGACAGGCAGTTCTTTTAACAACTTTCCAGCGAGCTCGATTGAACTGGTGGGAGGAAGTATGCACTCCGCCCTGTCTCTCCTGAATGCGATCATACCTACTTTGTCTCTCTTCTGGTACGCGTCCAAAAGCAAGGACATTATCGCCCCTTTTGTCTCAACCATCCGCTTGTAAGCGCCCATTGAGCCGCTTGCGTCTACAACGAACAAAATAAAATTTCCTGTTTTCTTTTCTCTTACCTTCCCCCGAATGTCATCGCTTTTTATTATCACTTTCAAGTTATTCTCAGGATAGGTTTTTCTTCTCGGTCCCTGAAAAAGCGAAGCGGCACGGATTGTGGCATCAATTGCTATATCGTTTCCTTTATTTTTATAAACACTTTTTACATACCTTCCGGTTTTCTGCTGGGTTTTTGTCCTTGAGCGCCTTCCCGATCCTTTGCGAAAAATCCGGTCTTTATCCGTTTTTATTGTTTTTGAATTAAAAATCTCTCCGGTATCAAAATTGAACTCAGGCTGAGGCTGAGGCATATTTTGTGTTTTATTATTCCGACCAATCCTGTCCTGGGTATCCTGTGGGGCATCAGGTTTATTCCTGTTACCAGCAGATTGATTAGATCCACCTTTTGTTTTATCCTTATCAGAATCTGCCCGGCTGTCATTTTTCTCCTGACTGTTTCTTTGAGATTGCCTATCTGGATTCTGCGGTTCGTTTTTTTCTCTTATGCGGTGAGGCAGGGCATATTCAGCTGCTTTTTTTATATCGCAGGCCGCCGCTTCAATCCTATTGTCAAATGCAGCAATTGTCCTGGCAGCGCGCCCTATTATAATCTCTGCCCTGTGCCCGGCACAATTATTTTCATTTACAATCTCTGCTATCAGTCTTAAATTAGCCTCTGAAATGAAAGTTTTACCAAGCAGCTTCCTCGCTTTGACAATTTTTTCTTTTAATTTTTTTTCGCTTTCTTCATATCGAGAAATAAATTCCCTGGGCGCACTGTCAAACTCCTCGCGCCCTTTTATAACTATTATTCTTTTTAAAGGGTCTCTTTCATTTTCAATCTCAACTGACAACCCAAACCTATCCAGAAGCTGCGGCCCTATTTCGCCTTCCTCCGGGTTCATTGTCCCTATTAGAATAAATCTTGAAGGATGAACAAAAGAGATCCCTTCTCTTTCTATAATATTGACTCCTGAACCGCACGCATCAAGGATTAACTCGACTAAGTGGTCATTTAGAAGATTAACTTCATCTATATATAAAATTCCCCTGTGTACCTTTGCTAAAAGTCCGGGACAGAACTTCTTTTTTCCTGTTTTTAGAGCCTCTTCAAAATCTATGCCTCCAAGAAGCATATCTTCTGTGGCGCTTAAAGGTAAATCGCAGAATGGAACCGGGCCTAAAAGATTTCTTAATGCCCTTGAGGCAGTAGATTTTGCCGTCCCCTTCTTTCCCCTGATAAGCACGCCGCCTATTTTAAGATTAATCGCGTTTAAAACCAGCGCCTCTTTCATCTGCTCCTGTCCCACAATTGCACTAAACGGGTAATACAATCTTTCAGGCATGGGTTAATTCTCCCTGAACAAACTCTTTTGCCAGCTTGCAGTCAACGCACTCATATAAAGGATCGGAATTATTATAATAAGCCCGTGCAAAACAGGCTCCGCCGCATATATCGAAGTCATTGCACTGATAACACTTATTCATAACTGTTTTAAATTTGTCTTCAATGGAACAAAACTTGTCTTCATCAATCCCATCTGTAATATTGCCGATATAAAAATCAGTATCGTTGCTAAATGATGAGCAGGGATACAAATCTCCGTTGGGCTCGACATAGGAACCTGTGCGGCGAATTATGTGGCAATGAA
>DAOWKF010000099.1 GCA_030640045.1 Candidatus Omnitrophota bacterium
GCGCCGGTAATACCGGCGCGATGATGGCTGCATCCAAAGTAATCCTGGGCACTTTAAAGATGGTATACATGCCGGCCATTGCCGCGATTTTTCCTACCTTAAACGAGCCCTGTGTGATTTTAGATGTGGGGGCTAATGTGGATTGCAAACCTCATCATCTTTTACAGTTCGCGGTTATGGGTAGTATCTATGCCAGATATATATTAGGGAAAGAAAGTCCCCGCCTCGGGCTTCTCAGCATTGGTGAAGAAGAAGTAAAAGGCAATGAACTTACCCGCGAGGCATATAAGATTTTACGCAAATCCTCTTTGAATTTCGCCGGCAATGTTGAAGGCAGGGATATCTTTAAAGGGGAGGTTGATGTAATCGTGTGTGATGGATTTATCGGCAATATTGTCTTAAAGTCTTCTGAATCTATGGCAGAACTTTTTGATGTGGTTTTAAAAGAAGAGCTTGGCAGTAAGACACGGTATCGCGTTGGCGCAAAACTCTGCAGTAAGGCCTTAAAAAATTTTGTGAGGAAGATAGACTACGCTGAGCACGGAGGGGCTCCTCTTTTAGGTGTAGACGGGGTATCTATTATTTCCCATGGCCGTTCTTCTGCCCGCGCTATTAAAAATGCAATCCGCGTGGCCAAAGAATTGGTGGAAAAAAAGGTCAATTTCTATATCGGGGAGAATCTTGTATCCGAAATTACCTAACGCCGTTATCTGCGCTACAGGGTCGTACCTTCCGCAGAAGGTTTTAACCAATAAAGACCTGGAGAAGATGGTCGATACAACAAGTGAATGGATAGAGACCCGGACCGGGATCCTCGAGAGGAGACTCGCAGATGATGATATGGCCTCTGCTGAAATGGGATACAGGGCGAGTTTAAAGGCAATTGAGGATGCCCCTGGGGTAAAGGCGGAAGATATAGACCTTATTATTGCAGCTACAGTGACCCCTGATTATCAATTTCCTTCTACAGCCTGCCTTATTCAGGGAAAACTCGGCGCGAAAAAGGCAGCCTGTTTTGACCTTGGAGCAGCATGCCCCGGTTTTATCTATGCGCTTACCTGCGGAGCGCAGTTTATAAAGACTCAGGAATACAAATTAATCCTGGTAGTTGCAACAGATACCCTCTCCCGCATTACTGATTGGCAGGATAGAAATACTTGTGTCCTTTTTGGTGACGGAGCTAGCGCTTGCCTCCTTAAGGCTTGCAGAGAAGAGAGAGGGATTATATCTTGTTTATTAGGCGCAGATGGTTCGGGAGAAAATCTTCTTAAGGTCCCTGGCGGCGGCTCAAGATTGCCGGCGAGTGAGACAACTGTAAAGGAGGGGCTGCACTATGTAAAGATGAGCGGGAATGAAGTCTTCAAGTTTGCCGTGAGAATAATGGAGAAAACCGCGCGCGATATTTTGAAAAAAAATGGGCTGCAGGTTAGCGATGTGGACTGGTTTATTCCACATCAGGCCAATATAAGAATTATTGAATCAGTAGCGAAAAGATTGAAGATATCTATGCAAAAGGTGATTCTCAATGTGCAAAAATATGGAAATGTCTCGGCAGTCTCAATACCCATAGCCCTTGACGAGATGAACAGGAGCGGAAGATTTAAAAAGGGAGATCTTATTCTGCTTGACGCCTTTGGCAGCGGGTTGACCTGGGCATCGTGTCTAATAAAATGGTGAATAGATGAACATAGCATATCTTTTTCCCGGGCAGGGGTCGCAGTATGTGGGGATGGGGAAGGAACTCTATGATAAGTTCGAGAAGGTCCGAGAGATCTTTGATATAGGTGCGAAGGAATCCAATCTCCCCATAAAAGAGCTCGTCTTTAATGGACCGGAGGGAAAACTTAGTGAGACAAGATTTGCCCAGCCTGCTATCCTTACGGTGAGTGTTGCGTGTCTTGAACTTCTAAGAGAGAAGGGGCTTGAGCCGGAGATAGTAGCCGGCCACAGCCTGGGCGAATACAGCGCGCTGGTAGCTGCCGGGGCCATAGAATTTAAAGAGGCAATAAAGCTTGTTAAAAAAAGAGCAGAATTTATGCATGAAGAGAGTGTGCGGAACCCGGGAGGGATGGTTGCGATTATTGGTCTTACTGCTGAGGGAGTTCGGGGCATATGTTCGCAGGTTAGTACCCTGGGGCAGGTTGATATTGCAAATATGAATTCACCTGTGCAAGTCGTCATTTCAGGGAAGAAAAAGGCACTGGAAAAGGCCGGGGAACTGGCAATGCAGGCCGGCGCAAAGACAACCGTAGACCTAAAAGTAAGCGGTGCATTTCATTCAACCATGATGAGGGAGGCTGAGGAGAGATTAGGCGACGAGCTTATCTTTACTCAGTTTAAAAAAGCAAGGGTGCCGGTAATATGTAATTTCAGCGCTACTCCGGTGGTAGAACCACAGATACTGAAAGACTATCTTACCAGGCAGATGACAAATCCTGTACGCTGGGAGGCGTCCATGAAGCTTATGCTGGATAAGAAGATAGATACCTTTATAGAGATTGGTCCCGGCAGGGTCTTGCAGGGGCTATTAAAACGCATAGATAGGAAAGTGAAGACATTTGGTGTCGAAGATGAAAAAACCCTCAACACAGTCATTGCCCGACTCGATCCCCCGATCAAGTCGGAGGACGCAATCCAGAAACAAGGAGATATATGAATCCATTAGAAGGAAAAGTTGCAATTGTTACAGGTGCCGGTCAGGGTATTGGCCGCGAAATTGCCTTGCTTTTGGCCGGTGAAGGAAGCAAGATTGTCGTTGCGGACATAAATTACAAGATAGCAGAGAATACGGCAAAAGAGATAGAATCCAGGGGTGTGGAGGCCGCCCCTTACGAGCTTGATGTGAGCTCCGGCGAAAAAGTAAAAGAAATGGTGGATAAAATTCTTGACAAGTTTAAAAGGATTGATATACTAATCAACAACGCGGGGATTACCCGGGATAATCTTATACTTCGTTTAAAGGATGAACAATGGGATGATGTCTTGCGTGTAAATCTCAAAGGGGCATTTAATTGTATAAAGATGGTCAGTAAGGTTATGTTGAAAGCGCGTTCCGGTCGTATTGTGAATATCTCTTCAATCATTGGTCTTATTGGAAATGCAGGTCAGGCAAACTATGCGGCATCTAAGGCCGGGCTTATTGGCCTGACCAAATCAGCAGCCAGGGAATTAGGTTCACGCGGGATAAATGTCAATGCTGTGGCGCCGGGGTATATCCTGACAGCTATGACTGAGAAGCTTCCGGAAGAGGTGAAGAAAAAGATGCTTGAACAGATCCCATTGGGGAAGTTTGGTGATCCACGTGAGGTAGCCAGGGCAGTTTTATTTTTAGTTTCTGAAGCTTCGGATTACATTACAGGGCAGGTAATAAGTGTTGATGGCGGAATGGCTATGTAATCATGTGTAGGAAGGGAGGTAAAATTCGTAATGTCTAATGAAGATAAAGTTCGTAAAATTATTGTTGATCAGTTAGGGGTAAGCCAGGAGGAGGTGACACTCGAGGCCTCATTTATTGACGACCTCGGCGCTGATTCATTGGATACTGTGGAGCTGGTTATGGCACTTGAGGAAGAATTTGATATGGAGATACCGGATGAAGACGCTGAAAAGATTGCCACCGTGGGAGATGCCATAGAATATATAGAAAAGCACAAGGCCAGGACTTAATAGTGAATGAAAAAGAGCGAGTTGTAATTACGGGGGTTGGAGTAGTCTCTCCAATTGGAATTGGTATAGACCCGTTCTGGGATGCCATCTCTCATGGCAGAGGCGGTATCTCACCGGTTACGCGTTTTGATGCCTCAAAATATAAGAGCCGCATCGGCGGGGAGCTAAAAGATTTTGATCCCCATAAATTTTTGAACCGTAAAGAGGCGCGCCGCATGGACTATTTTGTCCAGTATGCCGTAGTCTCATCTATAGAGGCTATGGATGATGCCGGAATAGATATGGCAAAAGAAGATCCATATAAAGTAGGTGTGCTCGTTGGTTCCGGCATCGGAGGCCTGGGGATTATTGAAAAACAGCACGAAATACTTTTAAACAAAGGCCCGGATAGAATTTCTCCGTTTCTTATTCCGATGCTTATTGTCAATATGGCGAGCGGTCAGATAGCTATGCGTTTTAGGGCCAAGGGCCCGAATTCCTGTGTAGCTACAGCATGCGCCTCCGGTTCACATGCTATCGGAGAGGCCTTTCGTCTTATCCAGGGGAAATATTGCGATATTATGATTACCGGCGGGACAGAGGGGGCTATGACCCCAATGGGGTTTGCTGGTTTTTCTGCGATGAATGCCCTTTCAAACAGGAATGATGAGCCTGAAAAGGCCAGCCGACCTTTTGATAAAGAGAGGGACGGATTTATCATGGCTGAGGGAGCAGGTATTCTAGTTTTAGAGAGCCTGGCACATGCGAGGAGGCGAGGTGCGAATATATACGCAGAGGTCATTGGATATGGTATGAGTGCCGACGCCTATCATATGACTTCTCCGTCTCCGGATGGCGAAGGAGCTGCTCATTGTATGGGATCTGCCCTAAGAGATGCCTCCATCAGGCCGGATGAAGTAGATTACCTTAATGCCCATGGCACCTCAACTTTTCTAAATGACAAATTTGAGACTATGGCCTGTAAGAATGTATTTAAAGATTACGCAAAGAAATTAGCAATTAGTTCCACTAAATCTATGACAGGACATATGCTCGGAGCAGCCGGGGGAGTGGAGCTAATTGTCTGCGTGCTGACCATCAAACATAAACTTATCCCTCCGACAATAAACTACGAATATCCTGATCCGGAATGCGACCTTGACTATGTGCCTAATCAGGCAAGGCCAGGGGATGTCCGTGTAGCTATGTCCAATTCCCTTGGTTTTGGCGGCCACAACGCAGCCCTAGTTGTCAAAAAATTCGAATAGTCCTTTCCGGAACATCATGAAACTGATAATTATTTTTTTTATGGTATAGGAAAGTATAAAA
>DAOWKF010000009.1 GCA_030640045.1 Candidatus Omnitrophota bacterium
CGTTTGAAAATACATGGAAGCTTACAGTATTCCCCACTCCTGCATCAAGGGTCCTGAAATAATAAACAGCTCCAAGGACATCATATGTGTTTTTTGGGATATCAATTACCTTTTTTCGATTTTCTAACAGGTCTTTATAATATGCCTTTTGATTAGCTATGTCAAAAACAGTTTCATTTTTCTTTTCGCGCCGTCCCTCATGCCTCTCTGTTTCATTTTTTATGCTGTTCATATTTCCGGCATCTATATAGCTTAAATATTCATTATGAAGAGGAAAAATTTTTGCTAAAACCCCCTTTGTCTCCGCCACCAATTTTATCTTATATGCCTCTAAACCTTCTATTTCTACTATCTCCTCTAACTCTATTACGGCTTCAGCAACATCCATGCCCAGCCACTCTACTTTATAGGTTAATTTCTCTCCGACAGAAAAATCAGATCGAATTTTCGCTATCTCTTGATACTCGGTCTCTATATTAATCTCCGCAGGAGAAGGCACCGTCTCCTTTGAAATAAATTTTACAGTTGTGCATCCTGAAAAAACAAGGCAGACAAGACCAATATATATAGGGATTTTATTTTTCATCTTAGCAATGTATTTCTTAATGTCCTTTTCCCCGCATCATCTCCAGTCCGTGTTGGACAGCTTCCAGGATAGTAGCCAATGCTTCCCGGACAGCCTTAGGGCTGCCGGGAAGGTTTATAATCAGTGTCTGACCCCTGATCCCGGTAATTCCCCGGGAAAGCATAGCGCGCCTGGTAGATTTAAGACCTTCAATCCGTATTGCCTCTGAAATCCCGGGCACCTCTTTTTCTATAATTGCCGCAGTAACCTCAGGGGTAAAATCTCTGGGGCCAAGGCCTGTTCCGCCGGTTGAGATGACCAGATCCATTTTGAGCGAATCACAATACTCAATAAATTTTTGTTTTATAAGTTTTGGGTCATCCGGAATAATTTCGTATCTGACAATCTCGGCCTGTATATCCTTAATTATGGACTTTATAATTTCACCGCTTTTATCAGGATATTCTCCTTTCGAGGCCCTATCACTAATAGTAAGGATAGCAGTTTTAATAATGACGTGTATCTTATCTCTTACCTTTATTTTTCCGCCTTTTAAGACCCTGGTAAAAATCCCTTCTCTCGGCATAATACAGTCACCTGCCTTATGATAGATAGAGCAAAACTTGTGGCATTCCTTTCCTATCTTTGATATCTGTAATTCTACCACTTTCCCGGCCATTAATACATCCCCTATTTTAAGGCTTGCCAGATCTATCCCTTCAGTAGTTATATTCTCAGCAAAATCCCCCGGCTTAAGCCTTACCACATTTTTAATTTTGGGGCAGGCAAATTGTCTGCGAATACTCTCAATAGAAAGTAAACTCACCTGACGATCTCCGGGACTACTGTGCGCATCGCCTTTTACTCCCAGTCCTTTTATTAGTTCAGCTTCAGATACTGGGAATTTAGAGATACCTTTCCTTTTACTGATATTAATGGAGTAAATTTTTCCTTTTATACGTACCACTTCTTCCCCCTCTCTTCTCTAACAAATATATATCTCTAATCCTGATATCACGTTTATATTTTTTACACATATCATATATTGTTAAAGCAGCTATTGCAGTCGCTGTCAACGCCTCCATCTCCACCCCGGTCTTGTGAAACGCCTTGACCTCACTTATTATCTCAATTCCATTCGGGACAACCTTAAAATCAATAGAGACCTTATCAATATCTATATTGTGGCAAAGGGGAATAAGCTCAGAGGTCTTCTTGCCAGCCATTATCCCTGCTATACGGGCATGTTCTAATACATCACCTTTTTCAACTTCTCCTTTTTTTATTCTCCGAATTAATTCTTTTCCAAGTTCGACAAATGCATAGGCCCTGGCCAATCTCCCGGTTTTTTTCTTTGAGCTCATATCTATCATTCCGGAACGTCGCATTTTATCCTCCCCTCATACTCATTTCAAAAGACTCGCGTTTTATAGTATCCCTGGTGTAATATTTTTTTTCGGCAATAAATTTTTGAAAAGATTCAACAGGGCTGCGAAGCAGGTCCTGAACGGACAAAAATTGAGAAGAAAAAAGGCACTGATACAATCTTCCGTCACAAGACATCCGTATCCTCGAGCAATTATGGCAAAAATCAGAAGTCGCACTATCTATAAACCCAATAACGCCAACCCTGTCCCACCTACGCGGTTGAGGAGGGTTAACCTTAAAATATCTGGCTGGGCCGCTGCCTTTTACTCCATCTACCTCCTCCAGAGGACCAAAAGCCATCTCTATCTTTTCTTTTATATAACTATTAGGGACAAAATACTTCATAAACTGGTAAGCCTTATTGGTGGAAAATAATTCAATAAACCTGGTTATAATTTTTTTATGAGAGGCAAATTTTATAAAATCCAATACCTCATCCTCATTTATACCTTTCATTACAACCACATTTAGTTTAACCGGCAAAAGCCCCGCGCGCAATGCCTCTTCTATCCCCTGGAATACTTTAATCAGACAATCCTCTCCGGTTATATCTTTATATCTATCTTTCCTCAAGGTATCAAGGCTTATGTTAATTCTGGAAAGTCCTGCCTTTTTTAAAGACCTTGCCGCTTTCTTTAAAAAAACGCCATTCGTGGTCATGGATATGTCTTCTAACTCTCTAATCCCGGAAAGCATCCCTATCAAATCCGCTATATCTTCCCTGAGGAGAGGCTCTCCTCCTGTTATTCTAAGCTTCCTTATCCCACTACCTGCGAGCACCTTAACTATCTCAAGCATCTCTTTATAGGAAAGTGGGGAGATGTGAAAAAATGCTTCGGTTCGGGGGCGGCAGTAGAGACAATTTAGATTACAGTCGCTGGTTACAGAAAGCCTGAGATAATCTACCTTTGCCATAAGATGCACTCCAACGGTTGGCCTTTTTTTACGAATGTATATCTACCATCAACTTTCATAAAACCATCTGCATTAGTTCCTGCCAGGATATCAGCCGAACCATGGCTTGAAACAGGGTATAGATAAAACTCGTTATCAATCCTTTTTATTTTAGCTAACACAAAATGACATCTGCCGGGTTTCTGCTTGAAATCCTTTGCCAGGATCCCTTTAAGAAACAATGGCCCCTTTATTGCATGCCCTTTAAATCTATCTATAGCCGGTTTAATAAAGGTATAAAAAGCCAGAAGGTTTGAAACAGGATTACCGGGGATACCAAAAATAAGTTTTCCGTAGACGACGCCAAAAAAAATCGGTCTTCCGGGTTTTATATTCACTTTATGAAATATTTTCTTTACCTTAATATGCGAAAGGACACCTGGAACCAGGTCGTAGTCCCCCATGGACACACCGCCGGAGATAAGGATAATGTCTTTTTTTAATGCTGACTTTATTTTTCTTCCCAGGTCACCCGCCCTGTCTTTAGCAACCCCTATAAATTTGTATCTTATCGCCTCTTTTTCAAGAAGCGCTCCCAGGAGCGGCCCATTAGCATCATATATGCTCCCCCTTTTTAAGCTTTCCCATGCTTTCCTTATTTCATTACCGGTACTGAGTAAAGCAACTTCCGGTTTTCGAAAAACCGGTATTTCTTTTTTGCCCACTGTAGCTGCTACTGCTACATGGCTTGCGTCGATATACACCCCCTTTTTTAGAACCACCTCACCCCTTTTTATATCCTCGCCGCATTTACATACATCTTCCCATTTTTTAAGCCGCGGCAAAATTTTTATCATATCTCCAACCCGCCCGGTTTTTTCAATCATGACTACACTGTCAGCACCTTTCGGTAGCGAAGCACCGGTCATTATCTTAAGGCATTCCCCCTTTTTAATCGAACCTCTAAAAACCTCTCCGGCCTTAACTTTTCCTTTGCATTTAAGTTGAACAGGCGCAAGATGCGTATCGCAGGCCTTGAGGGCATATCCATCCATAGCGGATTTATTAAACGGCGGCATGACAACCTGAGAAGTTATATCCCTGGCTAAAATATGGCCTATAGTTTTTTCAATTGGCATTGCCACCACCTGCGGCTTCGGGACATTATTGATAACCAATTTAAGGGCATCCGGATACGGAATCATCTTATCCTCTCCACCCCACTATAAACATTCACCCTATCCCCCCTGGCAAATCCAACAACGGTAATATTAAGATCTCGGGCTAATTTCACTGCCTGGCTGGTAGGCGCACCTCTGGAGATAACTACAGGGATTACACATTTCTGCGCCTTCAGTAATATCTCAGAAGATATCCTCCCGCTGCTCAAAATAATCTTATCGCGCATATCTATCCCTTCTACTAACGCCCGGCCGATTATTTTATCTACTGCGCTATGTCTGCCAATGTCTTCTCTAAAAATTAAGATATCCCGGCCGTTGCTTAGGGCAGCACTATGCACTGCGCCTGTCTTTTTAAATAGGGTTGATCTTCGTTGAAATTCCCGCATCAATGATAAAATAGATTGAGAGGATATCTTGAAACGAGACTTTATCTTGTGCCGGCGCAGGGGGGCACCGGAAGTAAAAAGAAATCCTCTTACGAGGTCCTCAATATCTTTTGGCGTGCAAAGAAGAGTAACCAATTCCTTTTTATTAAAGTTTATGGTCAAGGGGACCTCCCTGACAAGGGAATCCTTAAGCTCCTCCCTTTTGCCCTGTCTTATCCTTACAATATCAATCTTTTCGACAGGCACTTCGGATTCGCTCAGCACAGGCTCAGGATCCAAACAATTGTTTGAATTTTTCATCAGTATATTTCTTAATACATGTATTAAGTTTCTGAAATCTCTTTACCAGCTCCCCGGCCTCTTCAGTCAATTCTGAGCCACCTCCATACCTGCCGCCTCTATGCCTCACCAGCATCTTCTTATCCAAACGTCTCTCTATAGCGTCTATATATCCCCCGGCATGACGAAAAGAAATACCCATAAGTTGCGCTGCCTTTTTTATAGAGCCGGTCTTCTCTATATGTGACAAAAGCGCGGCCTTGCCCTCTCCAA
>DAOWKF010000113.1 GCA_030640045.1 Candidatus Omnitrophota bacterium
CTATAAATGAAAGCGGGTTGGAGGAAGGCGATATACTTTTTAAATTAGACGGCTATAAGATTAATGATACCTATGGGCTCTCCAAGATAGTGAGACATCTAAAACCAGGCGTAGAGGTAGATTTAGTTATAAAGAGAAAAGGGGAAGAAAAGATAATTAAAACTACTATTACTAATATCCCGCTTAATATTACATTTGGTGTAGCTGACAGCGCGACTGTCAATGCCTGTGCTTCTCCGGGCCGCGTCCTTGTAACATACGGGATGCTGCGGTTTATAAAGTCAGAGGATGAACTGGCCGTGGTTATAGGTCATGAAGTTGCCCATCTCGCCAAAGACCACATTTTTAAAAATATAGGTTCCGGCTTGCTCTCGGGAGTAGGAGGGGTTTTATTAGGTATAGGCGCAGAGGTCCTGGCGCCCGGCAGCGGCGGGACTGTTTCTGATATAACCGGAAGCGGATTTAACGCAAGATTTTCCAGGGACTTTGAGCGCGAGGCAGATTATTTTGGATTAAAATACGCGCATCTTGCCGGCTATGATATTGATGTGGGAAAGGATATCTGGGAGAGGTTTGCTATTGAAGCGCCCAGGAGTATGACCAGGGACCTTTTCAGCACTCACCCCAGCTCTCCGGAAAGGATGCTCCGTTTAAAAAAGCTTGCCGAAGAGATTAAAAAGTGATACAATTATACCTATTATGAAAGAACAGTTAGATGAAATAATTATTTCCAGGGCAATAGTTGAAGAATTCACAAAAGATTTTTTAAATTTTTTAGAGTCCGATGTTGCTATCATTGGCGCCGGCCCGGCCGGATTGATCTGCGGCTATTTTCTGGCAAAAGCAGGGAAAAAAGTTGTTATCTTTGAACGTAACTTAAGTGTCGGCGGCGGTATGTGGGGCGGAGGAATGATGCTAAACAAGTGTGTGTTCCAGGAATCCTCAAAGTCGATCCTTGATGAAATTGGAGTAAAGACTTTTAAGTATCAAGAAGGTTATTACATAACCGATTCATTAGAGACAGTTTCTGTTCTATGCGCATCCGCAATTAAAGCAGGGGCCAGGATATTTAATCTTATATCAATTGAGGATGTAATGATTAGAAAAGACAGGGTTACAGGTGTAGTTTTAAACTGGAGCGCTGTTGGTTTAGCTAATTTCCATGTTGACCCATTAACAGCCCGGGCAAAGTACGTAGTGGATGCAACAGGACATAGTGCTGAGGTTGCCAGGATAATTACCGGGAAAATTGGAAAGAAACTTTTGACTCCAACAGGAGATTTTTTAGGTGAGAAGCCTATGTGGGCTGAAGTTGGGGAGGAGAAAATTTTAGAGAATACAAAGGAGATTTATCCCGGCCTTTATGCGGCTGGCATGGCTTCGAATGCTGTTTTTGGAAGCCCAAGGATGGGGCCGATATTTGGAGGTATGTTACTTTCCGGGCAAAGAGCAGCCAGGCTGATAACCACATAGGGAGAAAATAAAGCCTCTCGTTCAAAAAAGTTTAAGGAGCGAGAGGTATTTTTTTAGGAAAAACGGTTATGAAGATAGCGGATGATGTAAGTAAGTTGATAGGAAATACCCCGCTGGTGAGGTTAAATAAAATAACAAGGGGGCTGGAGGCAATACTCGTGGCAAAGCTTGAGTCGTTTAATCCTGTATCAAGCGTAAAGGACAGGATTGGGGTTGCTATGATTGAAGATGGAGAGGCGAAAGGGCTGATTAAAAAAGATACTACAATTATTGAACCAACAAGCGGCAATACCGGTATCGCCCTTGCTTTCGTTTGCGCAGCAAAAGGTTATCGTTTAATTTTAACCATGCCTGATACCATGTCTGTTGAGCGCAGAAAACTTTTGTCTGTATTCGGGGCAGAACTAATTCTTACACCCGGTCAAGAAGGAATGGCCGGAGCAGTTAAAAAGGCGGAAGAGATTTTAAAGAATACCCCTAATTCCTTTATGCCGCAGCAGTTTAAGAATCCGGCCAACTCCGGGATACATAGAGGGACCACAGCAGAGGAGATCTGGCGAGATACAGACGGGAAGGTGGATATCTTAATCAGCGGTGTAGGAACAGGCGGGACAATTACCGGAATAGCCGAAGTAATTAAAAAAAGAAGACCTGAGTTTAAGGCTGTTGCTGTTGAACCCCTGGATTCTCCTGTCCTTTCCGGCGGAAAACCCGGGCCGCATAAGATCCAGGGTATCGGCGCAGGATTTATACCCGGGGTTTTAAAAATGGATTTAATCGATGAGGTAATTAAGGTCCGCAATGAAGATGCGGGCGAGATTACGCGGAGATTAGCTAAGGAAGAGGGGATACTCGCAGGGATATCAAGCGGCGCAGCTGTGTGGGCAGCGATAGAAGTAGGCGGGAGAAAAGAAAATAAAAATAAACTTATTGTAGTGATTTTACCTGATACAGGTGAGCGTTATTTGACAACCTGGCAAAAAGTTTAGTATAATGGCTCCATAGGAGGAGGCAAAAAATGGCAAAGACTATAAAAGAAATCAATGAAAAGATAAAAAAAGGTAAAGCAGTTGTTGTGACTGCGGAAGAGATTATAGACATCGTAGATGAAAAAGGTTTGGAGGAGGCAGCGAATACAATAGACGTTGTTACTACTGCTACCTTTGGCCCGATGTGTTCATCCGGCGCATATTTCAATATTGGGGCCGTGAAACCAAAAATAAAACTTGGCGGAGGCAGGGCATCTCTGAACAATGTACCGGTTTATACTGGTTTTGCTGCCGCGGATTTATATATCGGAGCAAATGCCTTGCCTGATGATGGCCCGCATAATAAGGTCTTTCCCGGGGCGTTCAAATATGGCGGCGGCCATGTGATTGAGGACCTGGTTGCAGAAAAGGATTTAAAGTTAATAGCCACTGCCTATGGCACAGATTGTTATCCACGAAAGAATTTAAAGACCTGGATCAATATCAAAGACCTGAACGAGGCAGTGTTATTTAATCCGAGGAATGCCTACCAGAATTACAACGTAGCAGTTAACCTCTCGGATAAGATTATTTATACCTACATGGGAGAGCTTAAACCAAAGCTGGGCAATGCCAATTACTGCAGCGCAGGACAACTTTCTCCTCTTTTGAATGATCCATATTATAAGACAATAGGGATTGGCACAAGGCTCTTCTTAGGAGGTGGAGTCGGCTATGTGGTCTGGCAGGGGACACAGCATAACCCAACAGTGAAACGCAAGGATAACGGCGTCCCTCAGGCGCCGGCAGGCACATTGGCTGTTTTAGGAGACCTCAAGCAGATGAAACCTGAGTGGCTGAGAGGTACAAGTATGCAGGGGTATGGTGCAACATTAACTCTTGGCATTGGTATCCCCATCCCGATACTCAATGAGGAGATATGCCGGTGGACAGCAGTAAGAGATGAGGAAATCTACACCCAGATTGTGGATTATAGCGAAGTTTATCCGCAAGGGAAAAAGGGGAGCCTTGGTGAAGTAAATTATGGAGAGCTAAAGAAAGGTAAAATAACTGTCCAGGGTAAAGATGTCCCTACTGGAAATCTTTCCAGTTATCCTAAAGCAGTAGAGATCGCTGAAACACTTAAGAAATGGATTATGAAAGGTGATTTCCTTCTTGGTGAACCTGTGGCTTATCTGCCGGGCCCGGATTCGGGCTATAGCGTCAAGCCACTTACAGAGCGGCCAATTAAGGAAGGGGGATGAAAAAAATGGTTTCTAAAAAAATAGTTCTTCACTTTCCTCATACGCTTGTAGATCAGCCGATAGTATGCAAGCTGGTTAAAGAATATGATCTGGAGTTCACCATTTTAAAAGCGAATGTTACCCCGAGAGAGGAGGGCCTATTAGTCCTGGAATTGAGCGGAGAGGACAAAAACTACGAGCAGGGTATTGAATATTTAAAAAAGACAGGAGTGAATGTCCGGCCTTTATCCAAAAACGTTATTCGTAATGAAGAAAGATGCAGTCATTGCAGTGTCTGTGTCCCGATCTGTCCGGCAGGTGCCCTAATAGTAGAGCCTTTAACCAGAAAAGTCAATTTCTACAGTGATAAATGTATTGCCTGTGAACTCTGTGTGAATGCCTGTCCGCTCGGGGCAATGGAGGTACATTTTTAAAAAAGGGGACAGCGCCCTTTTTCATGTCACCGGAGAAATGTCATTGCGAGCTGAGCGAAGCAATCTAATTTATAGGCAGTGGGTAAGGTGCAAGGACCTTGTCGGATTCCGGGTTGCGGTCAAAGAGACAGACCTTTTCATACTGGCTGAGAGAGATTTAACTAACGAGGCAGCCAAATCAATCAAAGAATTCCGTGAGGCGATAGAGGAATATATTGCAAAGGACCCAGATTTTCAGACCGCACTTAAGCCGCATAAAGCCAAAAGCAATGCCTCCGTGATAATAAAGGACATGGCCAGGGCAGGAGCTTTAGCCCGGGTTGGTCCTTTTGCATCTGTTGCCGGAGCTATAGCAGAATATGTAGGAAAGAGCCTCCTCAAATATTCCAAGCAGATTATTATAGAAAATGGGGGTGACATATTTCTTAAAAGCTCGAAGGATAGAATCGTCGGGATATATTCAGGTTCATCTTTATTTAATAAGAAACTGGCGTTAGACATAAAAGCGGGTGATACTCCCATGGGGATTTGCACTTCTTCGGGCACAGTAGGGCATTCTTTAAGTTTTGGAAAGGCAGATGCAGTTGTAGTGCTCTCCAAGTCCACATCTTTAGCTGACGCAGCTGCTACCCGGATCGGAAATCTTATTACAAAAAAAACCGATATTCCCGGAGGGATAAAATTTGCCAAAAGCATAAAAGGGCTTAGAGGTGTGGTTATCATTAAAGACGACAAAATGGGGGTCTGGGGTAAGGTTATTTTAAAAGGTTATTTTAAATAGCAAAATATTATAGGTTATGATAAAATGTTAATTGAAAGGATATGCCATGTCAGAAAGTAGCTTAGTAAAAAAGATACAGGAGCTTAAGAAGAAGCGGAACGCAATTTTTCTCGTCCATAATTATCAGCCGGGGGAGATACAGGAGATTGCCGATCATTTAGGTGATTCCCTGGGATTGAGCAAGATCGCGAGTCAAAGCGATGCTGATGTAATCGTATTCTGCGGGGTTCGTTTTATGGCAGAGACTGCCTCGATTCTTTGTCCGGATAAAACAGTCCTTATGCCCGATATAAATGCCGAATGCCCGATGGCAGAGATGATTACTGTTGACGCGCTCCGGGCACTCAAAAAAGAACATCCTGAGGCAGTGGTATTATCTTATGTCAATACCTCTGCCGAGGTTAAGGCAGAAAGCGATATCTGCTGCACATCCGGTAATGCAATCAATGTAGTAAATTTTTTAAAAGATGCTAAAAAGATTATTTTTGTCCCTGACAAACACCTGGCCCATTATGCGTCTACTAAAACCGATAAGAAGATTATTTTTTGGAATGGATACTGCCCCAGCCATGTCAAAATTTTGCCCGAGCATGTCTTGAGACAGAAGAAAGCTCATCCTGAAGCAAAGGTCATTGTCCATCCCGAGTGCACGCAATCAGTGATTCAGCTCGCTGACGAAGCTTTTTCGACAGCAGGGATGTGTAAATATGCAAAGGACTGCGGAGCGGATGTCTCGGAAATAATCGTGGGAACAGAGGTGGGGATGCTTTACAGGCTGCGCAAAGATAATCCCCAAAAGAAATTCTATCCGGCTTCGGAGCAGGCTGTATGCCCGGACATGAAAGTGACTACCTTAGAGAAGATATTATGGTCCTTGGAAGATATGAAGCATGAGATCAAGGTGCCTGAAAATATTCGGGTAAGGGCTAAAAGAGCAGTCGATAAAATGGTAAGTCTATGAGTCTATAATAATGAAGGGAGGTGTAGTATGGCAGTAGAAAAGGTTGGGGAAAAATATAGATGTAATATCTGCGGTAATGAGGTTACGGTAACAAAAGCAGGCGGCGGGGAACTTGTTTGCTGCGGGCAGCCTATGGAAAAAATAGAAGGTTAGGCGAAGCCATGCAAAGCTAAGGAGATGATTCTATGGCAAAATCCATAAAAGGGACTAAGACAGAGAAGAATCTGCTCGCATCTTTTGCAGGAGAATCACAGGCGAGGAATCGCTATACCTATTTTGCCTCAGTTGCAAAAAAGGCAGGGTATGAGCAGATAGCAGGTATATTTTTAGAGACTGCTGTCAATGAGAAGGAGCACGCCAAAAGATTTTTCAAGCTTTTGGAAGGCGGGGAAGTTGAAATTAAGGCTTCCTATCCTGCAGGCGTTATTGGAGATACTGCAGGGAATCTCAAGGCATCTGCAGAAGGAGAGAATTTTGAGTGGACAAAGCTTTACAAAGAGGCGGAAGATGCAGCGCACCAGGAAGGCTTTGAGGAAGTCGCTCGTCAATTTAAAGAGATAGCAGAAGTAGAGGAGCAGCATGAAAAGAGATACAGAAAACTACTCAAGAACATAAAAGAGAATAAGGTATTCAAGAAGGATACTGTAGTCAAGTGGAAATGCCGGAATTGCGGCTATGTCCACGAAGGGAAAGAGGCACCAAAGGAGTGCCCGGCATGCGCACATCCTCAGGCGTACTACGAACTCCTCTGCGAGAATTATTAAGCCGGGATGGTAAGTGAGAGGGGGTAATTTGTGAAAATAATAGGAATAAACGGCAGTCCAAGAGTAGGCGGGAATACGGATATCCTGCTTGATAAGCTGCTGGAGGGAGCTAAGTCAAAAGGTGCGGAAGTCGAAAAGGTTATTTTAAATACCCTTAAATTTTCACCGTGCCAGGAATGTGAAAATATACGTGATGACGGAACCTGCATAATAGAAGATGACATGCAGCCTCTTTATAAAAAAATCGAAGATGCAGACGCTATAATTCTGGCATCGCCTATATTTTTTGGTTCCTTGAGTGCGCAGACAAAGATGATGATAGACCGTTTTCAGTGCGCCTGGAGGGCAAAGTATATATTTAAAAAAGACACCTTTAACAAAAAAAGAAACGGCGCTTTTATTTCCGTAGAGGCATCCAGGAGGCAGGATTTTTTTGATAATGCTAAGGCAATTGTCAAAAATCTATTCGCTGCTATTAATGCAGATTATGAAGAGGAACTTTTTTGCTCGGGTGTTGATGGAAAAGAAGGTATATTAAAATATCCGAATGCCTTAAAAAAGGCATTTGAGATAGGGCAGGGGATTGCCGTGGAAAGGGGGGTAATATGAAAGGTTTTGTTTGTAAGGTCTGCGGATTTATTTCGATAAATGGAGCTGCTCCGGCGGCGTGTCCTGTGTGCCATGCGCCAAAGGAGTCTTTTGAGGAAAAAGAAGACGCTATAAAGACGCCTGCTGATGCAAATAACCTGACAGAGTCAGAAAAGAAACACGCGCCTGTTATTACCCAGCCCCTGCATGTAAAGATTGGTGAGATACAGCATCCAATGGTAAAGGAACATTATATTACGCATATTGATTTCTATATAGACAGGGAGTTTATCTCAAGGGTTATATTGACCCCTGAGAAACTTAATCCGGCAGCTGCCCTTCATCTTAAGGCCCAGAGCGGCAAACTTAGCGCAATATCATTATGTAATATTCACGGGGCGTGGATTAAAGAATAGGATGAGAGAAAATTTCGAGAAGTATATTTC
>DAOWKF010000071.1 GCA_030640045.1 Candidatus Omnitrophota bacterium
CCATAACTAACACAGCGCAATCCAATAACCGCATCTGCCTTAATGCCCCTGGCTACTTTTTCAAGTGCGTTTATAAGGGCATTAATATCGGTAAGACTCGTTTTCGAAGTCACGATACTAATCACTTCATACGCCTCTTTGACATCCATTGTGGTTACAATGACTGCCTTTGCCTTTGATTTGGCTTTAGCATTGACAGAAGCCGGCAACCCAACAGAAATCAACCCCGCCAGGACTAAGATAACCCACAATTTTTTCCTCATGCTCTCATCCTCCTTTACTTTATATCCGCCCATGTTTTCCCATGGGAAATATTGACCTTCAACGGAACAGACAGCGGAAAAACATTTTCCATAACGGACTTAACTATTTTTTTGGTATGCCCGAGTTCCTTTTCAGGCACCTCGAATAAAAGTTCGTCGTGCACCTGGAGAAACATAACTGTTTTTAATTTTTGTTTTTTAAATTCCTCGCTAATTTTCACCATAGCCATTTTAATAATATCCGCAGCTGCTCCCTGGATAGGCGTATTTATAGCCGGCCTTTCTATATCCCGCCCTGCCAGGGGCCTTCTCCTTCCAAGGATAGTTTTAGCAAATCCGGTTTCCCTGGCCTCTTTAACTAAAAATTCGATATATCTCCGGACGGACGGAAATCTCGCCATATACTGATCAATAGAATCCTGCGCTTCATCAAGCGCGATACCTAACTGTTTCCCCAACCCATAAGCGCTCATCCCATAAATAATTCCGAAATTGATAATCTTTGCCTGGCGCCTCATCTCTGAAGTTACCTCATCCTCTTCTTTAAGGTTAAAAACACGACGCGCTGTAGCGGTATGGATATCTTCATCCCGCTTAAATGCCTCCTTCATCGCAGTATCATTCGAGAGGTGGGCCAGGATCCTTAATTCTATCTGAGAATAGTCAAAACTCAAAAGGAGTTTCCCCTTACCTGCTTCAAATGTTTCGCGCAGCTCCTTCCCCCATTTACTTCTGATCGGTATATTCTGCAGATTAGGGTTACTGGAACTCAACCGTCCTGTAGACGTAACAGTCTGGTTAAAGGTTGTATGAAGCCTGCCGGTCTCCGGATTAATCAATTCTATCAACCCGTCTACGTAAGTCGATTTTATTTTATAGAGTTCACGCCGGTCTAAAATTTCACGGGCTATCGGGTAAACCGGGGCCGATATTTCAAGGACCTCACTGTTAGTAGAAAAACCTGTCTTTGTCCTTTTCTGCGGGGGGAGGCCCAGCTTATGAAAAAGGATCCGCCCTATTTGCTGGGAGGAATTTAAATTAAACTTCTCACCTGCTTGTGAAAAAATCCTATCCTCTTTAATTGAAACTTCACGGGCTATCTTCTTAGAAAGACGGGCTAATTTATCCTGATTAACCCTGATTCCCTCCATCTCCATTCCGGCTAAAATCTCAACAAGCGGCATCTCTATCTTATAAAACAACTCTTCCTGCTGTGCCTTCTTAAGCTCTATTGCCATGTCCTTCCTGAGAGCAAAAATACTCCGGACGAGCTCTCCGTGTCCTTCATTCAGCACCTCACCAAAAAAGTCCAGTGAAAGTCCATTCAAATCATGACTCGGCCTTTCAGGATTGAGGACATAAGAGGCCACTTCTAAATCAAAAAAGAGCCCTCCCAAATCCAATCCTTCCATCCGGAGACTCTTCAGCATCTGTTTAAATCCATGGCCAATCTTTTTTATCTCCACGTCACTCATTATAGCTTTTAGTTTACTCACAGGAAAAGGTTTATCGAAAACAAAAATATTATCCCGGTCTAAAGCAAAGACAAAAATATTTTTCTTTTTATTAAAATATACCACTACCTCTTTCTTTTTTCTACATCCTTCTATAAGCTGGTCTATCTCGTTTCTGCCCCGTATACGGACCTCCGGTTTTGGCTTAAGATCTTTTTTCTCTCTTCCTTCGAGTGCACGCAAAAGGCGCTGAATTAGACGATTAAAGCCAAGCTCACGAAAAACCTTAATTAACCGGGCGTTATCAGGCCCGGTATTTTTGAATCTATCCCAGTCTACGTCCACGGGGACATCCTTTTCTAAGACTGCCAACTCCCGGGTCTGTTGGCATGAGTCCCTGTATTGGCTTAATTTTTCTCTTAGAGCAGCCTTTGGTATAGAGTCGAGATTTTTATAAATCCCTTCAAGGCTTCCATATTCATTAATAAGTTTCAAGGCTGTCTTTGGGCCGATACCAGGGATCCCGGGAAGATCGTCAGCGCTGTCTCCCATGAGCCCGAACAAATCCGGGACCTGGGAAGGCTGGACTCCGAGAATTTCCTTCACCTGTTCCCCGGCTATCTCCTTTTCGTTTTTCCCCGGCTGAAACATAAAGACTCTATCATTAATTAACTGCATGGCATCTTTATCGTTAGTAACAACAAAAATCCGGCATCCCTCGCTTTCCCCTTTTTTTACGAGTGTCGCCATTATGTCATCTGCCTCATATCCCTCTTTCTCAAAGACAGGTATCTGCATCGCAGAGAGCACCTCTTTTAATAGGGGGATCTGTGAGACAAGCTCCTCAGGCATTCCTTTTCTACGAATTTTATATTGGCTGAATTTTTTGTGTCTTAGTGTCGGCCCCGGAGAGTCAAAGGCGCAGGCAATATAATCTACCGGCCTCTCGTTCAAAATCTTAAAAAGAATATTTGTAAAACCATAAACCGCATTTGTCCGCTCACCTTTTGGATTGGTAAGAGCGGGGATGGCATAAAATGCGCGGTAAAATATAGAATTTGCGTCGAGGATATAAAATGTTGACACTACGTGCCTCCTCCCAATGACATTAGATGTTCATGTGCCTGCAGGCGGGTGTCTCTTCCGCCTATCTCGTAGACCTCCTGCCATATGATTAGCGCCTTATCTTTTTTTTCAAGGTCTTCGTAAAGGAGTGCCAATTTTGCCAGGGTGACAGGATAATCAGAAAAAACAGAATGCCGCGATTTTTCTTTATACTTCAGCGCCTTCTTTATAAATTTAAAGGCCCTGCGCTTTTCCCCCTGCATATAGGCGAGCTGTCCCCAATCCTCAAGCGCATGGTTATAGACAGTTTCTCCTTGTCTCGCCTTCTCTAAAACTTTTTGATAATACGATTCTGCTTTTGTGTATTGACCTAAATTATGATAGAGCTTTCCCATGTTGTGATATATCTTTACCATATACGCTGTATTATATTTCCTCCCAAGCTCTATTGCCTCTTCATATGCATGGATAGCCTTTTGATACTCTTTAAGCTCTACATAGATATCCCCCCTGGTCACATGCGCCCTTATACTTTTTGGCGCAGCCCTTATGGCGCGCCGGACTTCTTCCCATACGCGCGCTTTTATCTCCGGACCCGCATGCTCTAAAAAATTATAACTCCCGGTAAGGGGGTGGATATAATTATAAACATATCTATCAATCAAGTCCTTATTTTTTTCTGACCTCTTTACGTAGATAAGGGCTGTATCATCCCAGTAGATGAGGGGCCAGGATTTATTCTGGTAAAGAAAGCCGCGCGTGGCAGGATGGCGGAAACTCAAAAAAATATAGTTGATATCATATTTTTTAAATACCTCTTCATCAGGAGACAGGAAATCCTTATAGATCCCTTCTCCATATACATCAAGACGGCCATCGATAAAGACCGGCCTCTCCGGATGATACAGGGTAAGGAACCCGGCAAAATCACACATATTGAACATATTTCCTTTTATACCAGCCTGATTTAAAAATTTGCCGGCGTTTAGAGGATAACAAATCTTTTCCGCAAGACCCAATCCAAACTCAGTATAATGGGTGCGGCCTTCTATTAAAAATATGGTGCAGATGATTATTGAAATGATTGCCGCGCCGCGCCACGCCACGCCACGCCTTTGGAAGGCAGGCAGGCGGGTCCCCCCCCTCCGAAGGGGGAGGGAGGCTCCACTTCGCTGCGCACCTCGCAATGACCTGACGGAGCGGGTCAAATTCTCACTTACTAGTGGCACAGAGAGCATGGCAAGATATGGCATAAACCGTATAGCTGACAGGCTCATAAGGCCGAAGGTTATAAAGAATAGGA
>DAOWKF010000028.1 GCA_030640045.1 Candidatus Omnitrophota bacterium
GAAAAACTTTCAAAATTTCTTCCCCCAAGCGGCGTACGATGAATATTAATGCAGGGGCCAAGAAGTATATTACGTCCCTTAGCTCTGGTTTCGCGGCCAAGGGCTTCACCTACTTTTCTTATCAAATTAGGATTCCATGAAGCGCCCATAGTAATGCCTGTCGGAAAGCAGGTTGACCTATCCCAGCCAACTCCATGCGGCCCATCTGTCATTTTTAAAAGCGGAATCCCTAAACGCCTATTTTCTCTTGTATCCATACGATCTTTACCTGATACCTGAGCAACTTTCTCCGCTATCGTCATCCTGCTTAGCAAATCTTCAATCCTCTCTTTGATAGGCAGTTCAGGATTCTTGTATGGGGCCAAATCCGAACTCTTTGCTGATACAAAAGCAGTGACGATTGCAAAAATAGAACAGATGACAAAAATACCAAGAACAACTCTAAGACGTTTTAATTTGTTCATATTTAACTTTCTCAAAAACTAATATCTATCTCGGCTGGCAGGTTTTCAAATCTTATTTCAGATTCATTAAATTCCAACCACTTCTCTCCATTGAGATTCACTCTTTTAATCTTATCTTCTAACGGCATCTTAAAGATAAAACCTTTAGGCGGAGACGTAACATTGCCCCAGACCTTTATTTTTAAAGTTTTATCTTCTTCTCTCTTGAGACTATAGCTTATATCTCCATAATGAGTCGGCATATCCTTAACGGATATACCCTCTTTTCTTTCAAGCCACTTTTCATCTATGCCCTGGCCTAAGATTAGCTTATCATTCATCTCATAGACAAATAGGCTTCGGACGGCATTAATATACTCTGCGCCAACCCAGGTATGAGGCATATCGCCAATATAAGTGGGAAAACGCTCATCACTATGGACGACCTCGGCTAAGTGATTCCAGGCAAGTGGTCTTCGGCAATTTAGCATAAACCTTAATAATTTAAGGGCTCTTTCCTTTTGGCCCATATAGAGAAAAGCGCAGACATTTCTTATCTCGTAAGGCGTGAAACAATATTCGGCATTTGGTTTGAACCGAGCGCTTAAATTTTTGTAATATCTATCAAAGGTATTTTTCAATTGCGGCTGGGGTAGATTTTCAAACTCCTGGCAATAAATAATAGCAATAGCGGTAGAAGTAGGGTCGAAATCGCCCTTCTCAGCCGCGCCGGGAATATAGTTTATCTTTTTCAGCTCCATAACCTGTTTTATGGAATTATAAACACTCTCCTTAAGGGCTTTATACTCTTTATCAGCCCACTCAACTAAATCATCTCTACCTAATATAGCAAAAATAGTCTTGCCGTCCTTCCAGCCTTTAAGAGCCCAGAAATCATCCCAATAGGAATAGGCAAGCCAATAACCTTCATGGCTGCGGGAACGAGGAAGGATGCCATAAAAACTCTTCTTTTCCGGCGAGGCATCTTTAAATTCTGAGGTAAGGGTTTGACTTCTTAAATAGACGAGGTATTCTAACGCTTTTACGATGTTCGGCAGTTTGTTTTTTAAAAATTCCTCATCATTGCTAAAATGGTAATACTGGAGAATAGCCCAGATAAACTCACCCTGGCTGTCGTATTCCTTTAAACCTTTCTCTTTCTCCTCCCACAAAGGGTCTTCGGCTTTGTTGTCTATTACAGGAGATACCTCCCCGTTCTCTAACTGAAATCCTGTAATCCAATCAATAAAATCTCTCATTTCTGAGGTTAATCCCGCCTTCAAAAGCGCATCACCTTGAATACCGCCATCTCGCATCCAGGCCTTATCATAACTGCGCGAACCAGGCTGAAGGGCAGGGCCGTCTTTGGTGAGCAGGTTATAGGCAATGTTGGATTTTAAGGTATTTATCATTTCAATTTCAGGAATATCAATCTCAATTTTATTGACCTTACTTTCCCAAAAATCAATATTCTCCTTTAGCATCTTTTCGAAGCTCGTTTTTATCTGATCTATTTTCATATTTACATTTAGAGACGGCTGTTTATCGTAAAGAGGTATGGCTATAAAGAAATCCTCGGATGAACCTGGCTTTAAGTTGAATTTATATTCTATAGCGCCTGAAAGAAATCCATTAGAGGCTTCTAACTTATTTTCTTTTGGTAAAATACCGCCCTTTAGATTACTAATAATGTCGCTTTCAAGTTCTGA
>DAOWKF010000053.1 GCA_030640045.1 Candidatus Omnitrophota bacterium
CATAGATGTTAATATGTTATTTTCAGGTTATCCACAGTTTTTCCACAGTATGCAAATAAACGCTTATTAAGATATTTATTATAACCATGAGTATAAGATATGGCAAGAAAAATTTTTTAAAATTTTAAGTCTTATTTTTCTTGACACCCGCTTCGTTTGTGGATATAATTTTTAATGGGTTTTTCCCGCAATCTTAAGGAGAGATATAATGGTGAAAAGAACATATCAGCCTTCTCGACGGCATCGTAAACGCGTGCACGGATATCGAAAACGACTCAGAAAAAAATCCGGAAGAAAAATATTAAAAAGGCGACGCAGGAAAGGCAGGAAAAAACTTTCAGCATAGTAAGGCATGATAAGAAAAATAGTATTGTTTGCAATTTTTTTCTACCAGCGCATTATTTCTCCATGGAAAGGAAAGACATGCCGCTTTTTCCCGTCGTGTTCAGAGTATGCATATCAAAGCATTGATCAATACGGAACCTTAAAAGGCGGAGTAAAAAGTATTAAAAGGATTCTATCGTGCCATCCGTTTAATCCGGGAGGGGTTGATCTTCCATGATAGAAAAGAGACTTGTCCTGGCTTTAGTTTTTTCTGTCCTTATTCTGCTTATGTGGGGTATCATGTTTCCCCAGCCAAAGCAAAGACCTTTACAACAGGAGGCGCCTGCCCCATCTGCACAAAGGACACCTCTTTTTAGCACTCAGAAAGCCGCTCCCTTCTCTCGGAACGAATCGGTCTCTGGGGTACAACCTATTGCTCCGCAACAGGTTAAGGCTCATGGATTGGGAAAAACCATAGTAGTTGATAGACCCCTGTATAAGGCAGTATTCTCTACACAGGGAGGCGTGCTTACCAGTTTTCAATTAAAGGAATACCCCGAAGCTCAGACCATGGGAAAGGATATAGAAAAGGCTATACTTGCTGCGCGTGATGAGGCACTGAAAAACAGGCTGGAATTATTTAAAGAAAGACTTCCTGAAGCCGAGGGGGTTGAGATGATTTCCATTTTTTCTCCTCTAAGGGGTATCTTCCCCCCTTCTTTTTTCTGGCAGGAAGAGGATTTTGATTTAAATTATAGTGTCTACGAAATAGATAAAAGGTATAATGCCCTTATTTTTTCTTTTAAGGCGAATGATATAAAGGTAATAAAAAAATATCAATTCAGTAACGATACCTATCTTATGGGTATAGAAATTAAGTTAATAAATGAGGGTGAAAAGACCTTGCCTGCCGCCCCTTTAATTGTTCGATACGGTCCTGGTTTAGGGCTTCCCATAGCCCCGTTTGATAGAAGGGATCCTCCCAACTCCCTTGTCCTCATAAAAGAAACTAACCGCGAGAAGATAGTCAGGGAAGCCTTTAGACGCCATAAAGCAGGAAAGGTTTTGGTAAAAAGTTATCCTGAGGCTATCTGGGGAGGATTGGAGAATAAGTATTTTATGGCTGTTATTCTGCCTCCGGATGAGCCGCACATCTTTTGGCTCGAAAAAGATTCTTCCGGGCAGCTTAATGTCGGGCTAAAACTGCAGATGCCGGAACTTGTTCCCGGAGGGACTCTCACGAGGAGGATTTCTCTCTACCTCGGGCCAAAGCAAAAAGAGGTAGTGAGGGCAATTGGCAACGGCCTGGAAAAGAGCATTGATTATGGTATGCTTTCCTCAAGCCTTAGGATTATGGATATACTTAAATTTTTCCACCGGTTTACGCGGAACTGGGGAGTAGCAATAATTATGCTGACTATTCTTACAAAAATAGTACTATTACCTCTTACCCAGAAGAGTCTGCGGTCTATGGAGAGGATGCAGAAACTACAACCGCGTATGAAAGAACTCCGCGCAAAACATAAAGACGACCCTCGCAAGCAGCAGAAGGAATTAATGGGACTTTATAAGCAGGAAGGCGTTAATCCTATGGGCGGATGCCTTCCTATGTTAGTGCAGATGCCTATTTTTATAGCGCTTTTTACTACCTTACGAAAAACAATTGATCTCAGGGGAGCGAGTTTTTTATGGATAAATGATCTCTCTCTACCTGACACAGTGTGTTATATAGGAGGGAGTATCCCCTTAAATCCTTTGCCTTTAATCATGGGCTTGAGCACGTTCTGGCAGCAGAAGATGTCTACAGCCGACCCTGAGCAGGCCAAGATGATGATGTTTATGCCTCTTATGTTTACTTTTATGTTCTATAACTTTTCATCAGGGCTTGTGTTGTACTGGTTTGTCCAGAATATATTGACATTAGCGCATCAGTACGGTATGAGGTTTTATGCCAAGAAAAATGAAAAAGGCTAACGAAAAATTTATAGATATTGAAGGGAAAAGTGTTGAGGATGCTATTGAGACAGGTATAAATAGATTAAATCTGCCACGCGAGAAGGTAGAAATAAAGATACTGTCAGAACCTCAGTCAGGTTTATTTGGAATGGGTGGCCCAGCTAAAGCCAAAGTCCGGTTATATTATTAATATACTATCCCTGTTTTTTACACAAATTACCCCATTTTTATCTATCGTATCCCACAACTGTGAATTCGCTGACATGAAATCTCTTCGCTTAAGTAGGCTGTGCTCGCCCCTCGACTGCGCGTGGGACAGGCTATTCCACTTGCCCTGCCTGGGGACCAAGGGGGTGTGTGCTGCGCTGCCTTTTATGCGCTCATAGATTTATGTATTCTAAATGCAAAAATATAACGTAATTGTAGTCGGTGCCGGGCATGCTGGATGTGAAGCAGCTCTGGCCTCAGCAAGAATGGGGCTTAAGACATTATTATTTTCTATTAACTTAGATAACATTGCCCAGATGTCCTGCAACCCTGCAATTGGCGGACTGGCCAAGGGGCATCTTGTGAGAGAGATAGATGCGCTTGGCGGTGAGATGGGTAAGGTTATTGACAAGACCGGGATACAATTTAGATTGCTCAATACTAAAAAAGGACAAGCTGTTCAGGCGCCGAGGGCCCAGGCAGATAAAAAGAAATATCAATCCTTAATGCGAAATATCCTGGAGAAAGAACCGCATTTAGATCTAAAACAGGCATTGATTGAAGAAATCATAATCTTTGATAAAAAGGCCTGTGGAGTAATAACACATACCGGGATGCGATATACTGCTGATTATATTATCTTGACCACAGGGACATTCCTAAACGGGCTTATACATGTAGGTCTTGTATCATTTAAAGGCGGCCGCTCCGGAGAATTTGCTGCTGAGGGATTGTCTTTGTCTCTTAAAAAACTTGGTATTGAAATAGGGCGTTTAAAAACAGGGACTTCCCCTCGTATCCTGGCCAAGAGTATAAATTTTTCTCTTTTAGAAAAACAGCCCGGAGATAAAAACCCTGTCCCCTTTTCATTTTCCACTAAAAAAATCATTCAGGACCAGATTTGTTGTTATATAACTTATACAAATCAAGATACTCATCAGATTATCAGAGAAAATTTTGATAGGACTCCGCTTTATTGCGGAAAGATTACAGGAATAGGACCCAGGTACTGTCCATCTATCGAGATAAAGATAGAAAGATTTTCGGATAAGGAGAGTCATCAATTATTTCTTGAACCGGAAGGAATAGAAACAGAGGAATTCTATATAAATGGGTTTGCTACATCTATACCTGAAGATGTCCAGATTAAGGCCCTCCGCACTATAAAAGGCCTGGAGAAGGCAGAGATAATTCGTCCTGGATATGCTGTAGAGTACGATTTTTGTTATCCAACACAACTTAATGCAACACTTGAGAGTAAAATTGTACCAAATCTATTCATGGCCGGCCAGATAAACGGGACTTCTGGTTATGAAGAGGCTGCAGCGCAGGGCCTGATAGCTGGAATAAATGTTGGTTTAAAGATTAAAGGTGACAAGCCCTTGATAATTGATAGGTCTGAGGGCTATATTGGTGTATTGGTTGACGATCTTATTACAAAAGGAGTAAAAGAACCTTATCGTCTATTTACATCCAGGGCTGAATATAGACTCTTATTGCGTTATCATAATGCGGATCAGAGATTGAGTGAATATGGTTATAAATGTGGGTTGGTTTCACGTGAAACAATTGAAAAGGTAAGGTATAAAAAATGTGCAATTAAAGATGAGGTCAATCGGCTTTCTAAAACAAGATATAAGGGACGGATAAATCCAGTAAATCCGGATCTTTGTGAAGAGATTATCAAAGAAGTGGAATTAGAAATAAAATATGCCGGTTATATACAACGGCAGATAAGAGAAATTAATAAATTTAAAAAAATGGAGAATAAAAATATACCTTCTGATTTTCCCTATGACAGTATAAAAGGATTATCTATTGAGGCCAGAGAGAAATTAAAAGAGATTCGACCAGGTTCTGTTGGCCAGGCATCACGCTTAGAAGGTATTACTCCAGCTGATATATCTATTCTTCTTATTTATTTAAAGGATAAATCTGAATGTTTCACGTGAAACATAAGCAAAAGAATTTGGGACAGTCCACATTTTTTTGTTGACAAGTTGTGGATAAAATGGTAAGATTACCCCAGTGGGAAGAATAATTGCTATAATTAATCAAAAGGGTGGCGTCGGGAAAACCACCACTTCTATAAATTTATCTGCCTGCCTGGCCATTGCAAATAAGAGAGTTCTTTTAATTGATGCTGATCCTCAGGGTAATGCCACAAGTGGATTTGGCATAGATAACTATAATATAAGGACAACAATATATGAGGCTCTTCTCGGCTTAAATCCAATTTCAGAATGTATATTATCCAGCGGCATAGTTGGATTGGATATCGTGCCAGCGGATATTAAACTTACAGGCGCTTTAGTGGAATTGGTTAATATGGAAGAAAAGGAAAAGAGACTTTCTAAGGCAATATCTGGTATGGATAAACAATACGATTTTATAATTATTGATTCTCCTCCTTCTATGGGTATTTTGAGCATAAATATATTAGCTGCATCTAAGGAAGTCATCATACCGCTCCAATGTGAATATTATGCACTTGAAGGCCTGAGCCAGTTACTGAAGATTATCGATAAGGTTAAAGAGAATATCAATCCACTGTTAGATGTTCGAGGAATTTTATTGACAATGGCTGATATGAGGACCAATTTAACACAGCAGGTTATACAGGAAGTTAGACAGTATTTTAGTGATAAAGTCTTTAGTTCTATTATACCGCGCAATGTGCGTCTTGGTGAGGCCCCGAGCTTTGGTAAGCCGATTACACAATACGATATACGCTCTACCGGGGCAGAGGCATATTTAGAATTTACAAAGGAGGTGTTGAATGGCTAAGAATGTGCTGGGAAGGGGGTTAGAAGCCCTTATCTCTTCTAAACCCAGGGAGGAGCGTGCAGTGCCGGAGATAAAAGAAGGTGAGGGTGCCAATTTTATTCCAATAGATAAAATAGTTACATCTTCTACTCAACCGAGGCTTAATTTTAATAAGCAAAAGATGGCTGAGTTAATCATGTCGGTCAAAGAAAAAGGAGTGGTTGAACCTATTCTGGTGCGGCCCAGGAATGATAAGTATGAAATTATAGCCGGGGAAAGAAGGTGGAGGGCAGCTACTGAAGCCGGGTTTGATACTATCCAGGTTCTCATAAAAAATGTTTCAGATAAAGAGGCGCTTGAGATGTCCTTGATTGAGAATATCCAGCGCGAGGATTTAAATTCCTTAGAAGAGGCCAAGGCCTATCAGTTTCTGATGGATGAATATAAAATCAGTCATGAGGAAATAGCCAGGGCTCTTGGGAAAGATCGTTCCACAGTATCCAATACTATACGTCTATTAAAATTGCCGGAAACCATACAGCAAGAGATTCGAAACGAAAATTTGACAATGGGGCATGCGAGGGCACTACTCAGTTTAGAGGATTCAGCGCGTCAGAAATTAATTGCTAAAAAAATAGTGAAGAAGGGACTTTCTGTTAGAGCAACAGAGCTGCTTGTTAAGAAAGATATGGGAACGCATATTAAGCCTAAAGAAAAGCAGAGAGATCCTCACCTGTCAAGAATTGCCGAAGAACTTCAACA
>DAOWKF010000020.1 GCA_030640045.1 Candidatus Omnitrophota bacterium
ATGGGTATCTCAAGGCTGAATCAGGCGTCCACAGGCTCGTGCGGATATCGCCTTTTGACGCAAACAAGCGCCGTCATACCTCCTTTGCTTCGGTAGATGTCATTCCGGAAATAGAAGAAGACATAGATGTGGATATTAAAGATGAGGACTTAAGGATTGATATCTATCGCGCATCCGGACCGGGCGGCCAGGGTGTTAATACAACTGATTCTGCAGTAAGGATTATGCATCTGCCGACTAAGATAATGGTCCAGTGCCAGAATGAGAGGAGTCAGCATAAAAATAAGGCCATGGCCATGAAGGTCCTGAAAGCCAGGCTCTATCAGCATTATCTTGAAAAGAGAAAAGAGGAGATGGAGGAGAAGTGGGGCGATAAGAAAGATATTGCATGGGGAAGCCAGATAAGGTCATACGTATTCCAGCCCTATACTATGATAAAAGACCACCGCACGAATCTTGAGATAGGCAATGTCCGGAAGGTAATGGACGGAGGCATTGATCCCTTTATAGAGGCCTATCTGCGCCAATCCAGGGAAAATTCAAAAAAATAGTTGACAGGGGAGAGGTGGATGTGGTATAGTTAAGCAAATATAAAGAGCCTTTTAAACCAGCTCAGTGAAGTTGGAAAAGGTGACATAATGAAAAAGGATAGAACTAAAAAGATACCCGTGAACCCTATGTGGTTTATGGGTTTTTTATTTTGAAAATATGGAAAAGATTCGGATTATGAATGAGGCAGCTCTGGAGAAGACGCTGAGGCGCCTGGCGCATGAAATACTGGATAGGAATAAAGGGACTCAGGGTTTAGTATTAGTCGGTATAAAAAGGCGCGGGGATATACTCGCCAGGAGATTAGCCTGGCAAATACGCGAGATTACTAAAAAGAGTTTAAAAGTCGGGACGCTTGATATAACCCTTTACCGCGATGACTTCACTACTATTGCAGCGCAGCCTGTAGTCCACAAGACTGAAATAAATTTTAACCTAAACGGAAAAAAGCTTATATTAGTAGATGATGTCCTCTTTACCGGCCGCACCATCCGGGCAGCTATTGACGAGCTGATTGATTTTGGAAGGCCTGCCCTTATACAATTAGTCGTCCTTATTGATAGGGGACACAGGGAGCTTCCTATACGGGCGGATTACGTTGGGAAGAATCTCCCTACATCCCTGAAAGAGATTGTAGCAGTCAGATTGAAAGAATTGGATAAAGTGGATGAGGTAGTCATAACCAGGGAAGAAAAAGCATAATGGATTGGAAGAGAAAGCATCTCCTTGGTTTAGAGGAGCTGGAGGCGCAGGAGATTGAACACATCCTGGATACAACTGATTCTTTTAGAGAAATTTCCACCCGCGCAATTAAGAAGGTCCCGACATTAAGGGGAAGGACTATTGTCAATCTTTTCTTTGAGCCGTCTACACGCACCCGCACCTCTTTTGAGCTGGCAGCCAAGAGACTTAGCGCTGATACTGTAAGTATCTCAGCCCAGACCTCAAGTGTTGTTAAAGGGGAGACACTCAAGGACACTGCGCGTAATATTGAGGCTATGCAGATTGATGCGATTATCGTACGCCATTCGATGAGCGGCGCTCCGCATTTTTTATCCCGCTGTGTAGAGGCCTCTGTTATCAATGCCGGGGACGGCTGCCATGAACATCCCACGCAGGGACTCCTGGATATATTTACCATGAGAGAGAAAAAGGGAAGTATCAAGGGGCTTAAGGTCGCGATTGTTGGCGATATCGTCCATAGCCGGGTGGCGCGTTCAAATATATGGGGGTTAAAAAAATTAGGGGCAGAGGTTATAGTGGTTGCCCCGCCCACACTTATCCCCATGGGCATAGAGGAGATGGGGGTAAAGGTATGCTTTTCCCTGGATGAGGTGATAGGAAAAGTGGATGTCCTGAATATTCTGAGGATTCAATTAGAGAGGCAGAAGGGAGGGCTTTTCCCATCTCTCCGTGAATACAGCAGGCTATATGGGGTAACAGCTGATAGACTAAAAAAGGCTAAGAAAGATATCCTCGTCATGCACCCTGGTCCGGTAAATCTGGGAGTAGAGCTGACAGCTGAGGTAGCTAATGATCCGAGGACTGTTATATTGGAACAGGTGACAAATGGAGTGGCAATCAGGATGGCGGTGTTGTATCTGCTTTTACAATGAAGTTACTTATTAAAAACGGCAGGGTTGTAGATCCGGCGAATAAGATTGACGGAGTCTTAGACATCCTGATTGATAAAGGTAAGATTATTTCAGTCAGAAAAAATATCCCTGCGAAGGCCTGTCAGGTAATAGACGCTAAAGGGAAAGTTGTTGCCCCGGGTTTTATCGATATGCATGTCCATCTTCGTGAGCCGGGCAGAGAGGATGAAGAGACTATCTCTTCAGGTATGAAGGCAGGGGCTGCAGGAGGTTTTTGTAGTATAGTATCCATGGCCAATACAAACCCTGTTGTGGACAAACAAGAGGTTGTGAAATTTATCTTACGAAAGGCCGGTGAAGAAGGAATTATTTCGGTTTATCCGGTAGGCGCAGTGACAAAAGGATTAAAAGGAGAGGAACTTGCGGAAATAGGTGAGTTGAAAGAGGCCGGAGTTGTGGCTGTCTCAGATGACGGAGAACCTATTAGAAGTAGTTTCATTATGCGGTGCGGTCTTGCGTACAGTAAAAAGTTTGATTTACCGGTAATAAGTCACAGTGAAGACAAGGACTTGTCTCAAGGCGGAGTAATGGATGAAGGGGTTATGTCAACTATCCTCGGCCTTCCGGGGATACCTCGTCAGGCAGAAGAGATTATGGTAGCCAGGGATATAAAATTGGCTGAGTTAACCCACGGGAGACTACATATAGCGCATGTATCTACAGGAGGAAGTGTGGAACTTTTAAGGCAGGCCAGGAAGAAAGGACTCAGGGTGAGCGCTGAGGCTGCCCCGCATCATTTCTCTCTGACAAGCGAGGCAGTTAAAGAATACGACCCTAATACCAGAGTTAGTCCTCCCCTTCGTTCTCATGAAGATGTAGAAGCGATTATTAAGGGCCTGGGAGACGGGACTATTGATGCCATTGCATCTGACCATGCGCCGCACTCTTTAGAAGAGAAAGAGGTTGAATATGGTCTTGCTCCCTCAGGCATAGATGGTATTGAAACGGAGGTTGGGCTTGCGCTTAATGTCCTTTACTACGAGAAAAAGATTAAGCTTGTAGAGATTATAAAAAAATTCACAACAGGCCCTGCTGCAATTCTCGGGCTTCGTGAAGGCACCCTCTCTATAGGCGCTAAAGCAAATATTACTATCCTTGACCTTGAAAAAAAATGGAGAGTAGATAAAAATAAATTTTTTTCTCTTAGCCGCAATACGCCTTTCCACGGGATGTCCCTTAAAGGAAAGGCGGTTATGACAATACACCAGGGCAAAATTGTCTACAACAATGAAACATCAACAGTTTGATGTTTCATGCGAAGCATGCCACACCTTATAGAATCTAAAATTTCAGGCAATGATGAAGTTGCCCCAGGCCATTTCGTTTTAAAAGTTGAGTCTTCTGAACTAGCCTCTCTTGTCCAACCAGGACAATTTGCCCAGATAAAATGCGGCGACGAAAAAGATATAATCCTGAGGCGTCCTCTTAGTTTCTATAAGATAGAAGGGAAAACCCTTTTTTTTCTATACAAAGTGATAGGGAAGGGAACGGGTATTTTAAAGATGCGTTCTCCCGGAGAGGATATAAGCATCCTTGGTCCGTTAGGCCGTGGATTTTGGTTTAGCGATAGCATGGCTAATGGTAAAAAGAAGATAATAATAGCAGGGGGGGTAGGTATAGCGCCTTTTCCGTTTTTGATTAGTGAAATGATTTCTAAGGCAAAGATAAATCCAGGGGATATTGTCCTTATATACGGTGCAAAGAAAAAAGAATTTTTGATCGGTCTGGATGAGTTTCGAAAGACAGGTATTTCTCTATACCCCTCTACGGATGACGGCAGCGAGGGATTTAAAGGGACGACCGCAGAGTTATTATCTAAATTATGTAAAGAAGGCGGGTTAAAAGGCGGCGATTATTTTGGCTGTGGCCCGGGAATAATGATGAAGGGTATTGTGGAAATTACTAAAAAATGGGGTGAGAGGGTGCAGGTGTCTCTGGAAGAAAGAATGGGGTGCGGTGTTGGGGCATGTCTTAGTTGTGTCAAAAAGATTAACGGCAAATATCTACGGATATGTACAGATGGCCCGGTGTTCTGGGGAGATGAGGTAGAGTGGTGAACTTAACCACATCACTCGGGAATCTGGTCCTTAAGAATCCTGTGCTTGTGGCTTCAGGGACTTTTGGTTATGGCCTGGAATATCAGGATATAGTGGAGCTGGAAAAACTAGGGGCATTGGTATTAAAGACAATTACTTTAAACCCACGCGAAGGAAATTCCCCGCCGCGTATCTGGGAGACCCCTTCAGGCATGCTGAATGCTATAGGTTTACAGAATGTTGGTATAGATAATTTTTTAGACGCTAAGCTGCCCCTTTTTAAAAAAATTGATGTCCCTATAATCATAAATATTGCCGGAGAAACTATAGATGAATATGTAGAGCTGGCCAATAGGCTTGACGGGGTTAACGAAATAGCTGCTATAGAACTAAATGTATCCTGCCCTAATGTAAAGAAAGGAGGAATGAGATTCGGAGAGGATTCTTCACTTTTAGAAGAATTAGTAAAGGCAGTGCGCCGGGCAACGAAAAAAAACCTTATTACTAAACTTACGCCAAATGTTACTGATATAACTGCTATAGCAAAAAGCGCTGAAGGCGCAGGAAGCGATGTCCTTTCTCTGGTCAATACCTTTCTTGGAATGGCTATCGATACAAACTCCCGTCATCCGCGTCTTGGCTACACAACCGGAGGGCTTTCCGGTCCGGCAATAAGGCCTATAGCAGTGCGAATGGTCTGGCAGGTAGCGAAGGCTGTTAAAGTCCCTGTTATCGGAATGGGGGGTATAGCCTCTTTAGAGGATGCGCTTGAATTTATCATAGCCGGCGCTGCAGCCATTTCTACTGGCACAGCCAATTTTATTAATCCAAATATTGCCGTAGAAATTATAGATGGGCTTGGGAGATATATGGAAAAGAATAATATAAAAGACCTATCAGAGATAAGGGGTAAGGTGTAAAAGGGGACAGCGCCCTTTTTTATCATGATGGCATCAGATTTTTCGATTCCGCTTATCGTTGCTCTAGACACAGCTAACAAGAGCGAAGCCCTGAGGTTGGTAGAAACTCTGTCTCCTCTGGTTAAAATATTTAAAATAGGAAGTGTCCCTTTTACTTCTTTTGGTCCGGATATAATAAAAGAGATCAGGAAAAGAGGCGGCCGCGTATTTTTAGATTTAA
>DAOWKF010000061.1 GCA_030640045.1 Candidatus Omnitrophota bacterium
AACGAGAATCCGCTTCTTGTATCAGTTCGTTCCGGGGCAGCCATTTCCATGCCGGGAATGATGGATACTGTTCTAAATATCGGCCTCAATGACAAAACAATAGAAGGGCTTATCAATAAAACTGATAATTCCCGTTTTGCCTATGATGCCTATCGTAGATTTGTGCAGATGTTCGGAGATGTAGTCCTGTGTATCGACAAAGGATTCTTTGAAGAAAGGCTTGAAAAAAAGAAAAAAAGTAAAAAAGTAAAATTGGACACTGAGCTTGATGCTGAAGCATTAAAAGAACTGGTGGGGGAATATAAAGAGATTGTCCTGAAAGAATCAGGCAAAGATTTTCCTGATAAACCACGGGAACAGTTACAGATGGCAATAGACGCTGTGTTTAGCTCATGGAATAACCAACGGGCAATAACGTATCGGAAACTTAACGACATAAAAGGGCTTCTTGGGACAGCGGTTAATGTCCAGGTTATGGTCTATGGTAATATGGGCTCTACCTCCGGGACAGGTGTCGCCTTTACCCGTAATCCCGCGAACGGCGAAAACAAACTCTATGGTGAATACCTTATGAATGCGCAGGGTGAGGATGTAGTAGCCGGAACAAGAACTCCAGAACCGATCGAAAATTTAAAAAAAGATATGCCTGAGATGTATAGAAAATTTTCAAAAATAAGTAAAAGATTGGAGAAACATTATCGTGATATCCAGGATATCGAATTTACCATGCAGAAAGGAAAACTTTATATTCTTCAAACCAGAACCGGTAAACGCACAGCCCGCGCAGCCGTAAAGATCGCGGTTGATATGGTTAAAACAGGACTCGTAAGCAAGGAAAAGGCATTAAAGAGAATTGAACCAAAACAGCTTGACCAGTTGATGCACCCTACAATCGACCTTAAAGAACATGTCAAGGTCATAGCTAAAGGTCTGGCTGCCTCACCAGGCGCAGTAAGCGGGAAAGTTGTCTTTGATGCGGATGATGCAGTGGCAATGGCTGAAAAAAAGGAAAAGGTCATCCTGGTGCGCCCGGAAACTACACCGGAAGATATACATGGAATGGCTGCGGCCGAGGGAATACTTACAGCCAGAGGCGGGATGACCAGTCATGCGGCAGTTGTAGCAAGGGGGATGGGGAAATGCTGCATAGCCGGATGTGAGGAAATAAAGGTTGATCTAAAAACAAAACAGTTTACTGCCAGAGACGTAATAATTAAAGAAGGCGCATATATAACCCTGAATGGTTCTTCAGGAGAGGTCTTGTTCGGTAAGGTAAAAACTATTGAATCCGAGATGAGCAGAGAGTTTAACACTTTGCTTAGCTGGGCTGATAAAATAAGGCGCCTGGGTGTAAGGGCGAATGCTGATACACCAAAAGACGCAACTACAGCTTTTCATTTTGGAGCTGAAGGAATAGGCCTGTGCCGGACCGAACATATGTTTTTTGCTGAGGACAGGCTCCCGATTGTCCGGGAAATGATTTTGGCAAAAAATGTGGAAGAAAGACAAAGCGCTTTGGATAGGCTTCTACCAGTGCAGCGCAATGATTTTAAGGCCATCTTCAAGGTTATGAAAGGGAAACCTGTAACTGTAAGATTGCTGGATCCTCCTTTGCATGAATTTTTACCGAGTCATGATGAGCTCCTTGTAAAATATACCCTGGAAAAGGAACGCGGCAGAGAAAAAGTCGCCGCTAAGACTGCCGATTTACTGCACCGTGTTGCCGCGTTAAAAGAAGTGAATCCTATGCTCGGCCACAGGGGATGCCGCCTGGGAGTAACCTTCCCTGAAATTTACAAAATGCAGGCGCAGGCAATATTCGAAGCTGCTGCGTACCTGGTGAAAAAGAAAATAAAGGTCTTTCCTGAGGTAATGATACCGGTAGTAGGCCATGCAGATGAATTAAAACTCTGCCGGAAATATGTTGAGGAAATGGCTAAAAAGGTTATGGATAAAGAAAAAATAACTTTTGATTACGCCGTCGGCACTATGATTGAACTTCCGCGCGCCTGTATTACTGCCGGGGCTATTTCCCGGGAGGCGGATTTCTTTTCCTTCGGGACAAATGATCTGACCCAGACCACACTTGGTTACAGCCGCGATGATGCTGAGGGAAAATTCATGCCTGACTACATTGATATTGGCATCCTGGAAAAAAATCCATTTGATGTCCTTGACCAGGACGGGGTAGGGGAGCTGGTAAAGATGGGCGTTGAGAGGGGGCGCAAGACTAAACCCAATTTAAAAATCGGTATATGCGGCGAACATGGAGGCGAACCGAGTTCAGTAAACTTTTGCCATCGCATTGGTCTGGACTATGTAAGCTGTTCGCCATATCGCGTTCCTATTGCGAGATTAGCCGCGGCCCAGGCGAGCCTGAACGACAAAAAGTAAAGATAATGAAAACCTTTCTATCTATAATCGGTCTCCTTTTCATTATAATGCTCGTTTTTATCGTAATAGCAGAAAGCCTTATTATCTTTTTTTCCTATCGCGATAAGATTGCCACCAAGGGAGACAAAATCGGGCTTATCCGTTTAAGCGGTGCAATATTTGATTCAGGAAAGACAATAAATATCCTTAAAAAGTGCGGAGAACGTCAGGATATCAAGGGGATAGTGCTGCGGATTGAAAGTCCCGGAGGCAGTGTTGCTGCTGTCCAGGAAATCTATGAAGCAGTCCTGGCTCAAGAGGAAAATGGGAAAAGGGTAGTAGCCTCTCTCGGTAATGTTGCCGCGTCAGGCGGATATTATGTAGCGCTGGCTTCGGAAAAAATCTATGCTAATCCGGGTACGCTCACCGGAAGCATCGGCGTCATTATTAATGTAATTAATTTCCAGACCCTGATGGAAGAATGGGGGATTGAATTAAAATCTATAACAAGCGGCCAATATAAAGCAACAGGGTCTTTGGCGCGCAAAATGACGCCGGAAGAAGAGGCCCTGCTTAAAGAGCTGGTTGATGATGTCCACACCCAGTTCGTTGGCGCAGTTAAAAAGAGGCGCCAACTTTCGGAAGACGCGTTACAAACCCTTACTGACGGCCGTTTATTTACAGGCAGTCAAGCCTATGAAGCCGGATTAATAGACGGTCTTGGAAGTCTTGAAACTGCGATTAAAGAGACTGCCAGGTTATGTAATATCAAAGGAAAACCCATAGTAATAGAATTTAAGGAAAAAAAGATTGATTCCTTTTTAGAAATTTCCTCCGGTTTTTTACGAAAATCATTGCAGCTTATAAGAAACCCTGATGGGATTTTTTTAAGCTACAGCCTGAACTAAATGCCCTCTTTATCATCTCGCCGCCGGCCCGTCATTACCCGGGAAAGGGAGCCGCAAACAAAATACAGTGATCCTATCAAGGTTTATCTCCATGATATAAAAGATCTCGCTCTCCTTTGCCTTGAAGAAGAAAAAGAGCTGGCCGAAAAGATCAAAAAAGGCGATAAAAAGGCCAGGATTAAGATGATTAAGGCAAATCTTCGTCTTGTTGTCAGTATTGCTAAAAGATACAACAGGTTAGGGCTCTCCTTTTCCGACCTGATAGAGGAAGGAAATCTTGGTTTAATGAAGGCAGTCGACCGATATAATTCGCACCATGGATATAGATTCAGCACCTATGCCAGCTGGTGGATCAAACAGGCTATTATCAGGGCTATAGCAAACCAAGGGAAGACTATTCGTATTCCCGTGTATATGGTGGAAATAATTAATCGTCTGCGTAAGACAACTACGAGATTGACACAGAAATTGGGACGTCCCCCAACTGATTTTGAACTTTCCAGGTCACTTAAAACAAGCCTGGAAAAAATAAGGATTATTAAATCTATACTCCATAACCCCAGTTCCCTTAACGAACCGATAGGGTTAAACGGAACAGGGCAATTAATCAATATTGTGGAGGATGAAGACGGTGTCTCCCCGCTTAAAGAGGTGTCCGCGCTTGTTGAACATGAGAGGATTATGAATCTCTTGGATAAATTGACCCGGCGCGAGGCAGAGATAGTCAGATTAAGATTCGGTTTAGACGGCAGCGAACCGCACACCCTTGAAGAAACAGGCCGTAAGTTCCGCATTACGCGGGAAAGGGTTAGACAGATTGAGGCCTCCATAATTAAAAAGCTTAAACATTATATCATTCAGGAAGAAAAAGAAAGTGAAATCAAAATAGAAGGGAGCAAACATGACAAACGAAGAACTAAAAGCGAAAATTAGGAATATACCTGATTTTCCCAAAAAAGGGATACTTTTCAGGGATATCACCACGCTTCTTAAAGACGGTCCTGCCTTTACACAGGCGGTATTGTCTCTGGCCAAGCCTTACAGGAACAGAAAGATCGATGTTATCGTCGCTGTTGAGGCAAGGGGCTTTATCTTTGGCGCGGCGCTCGCCCATGAGCTTGGAGTAGGGATTGTGCCTATCCGCAAGAAGGGTAAACTTCCGGCTGAAACCATAGATGTTACTTATAAACTTGAATACGGAGAAGATACCCTGGAGATACACAAAGATGCAATTAATCCTCAAGCTCAGGTTCTTGTTGTTGATGACCTCCTGGCTACCGGAGGAACAACACTGGCAGCTGTTGAACTGGTAAAGAAATTAGGAGGTGAAATCGCCGGGATATCTTTTCTTATCGAACTTGCGGACCTAAAGGGTTGTGAGAAACTTATCGGTTATCCGATTAATTCTCTTATAACATTTTAAAAAAGTGGACAGGCTGCTTTTTTGTCATTGCGAGCGGTAGTCGCAGGCTTTAGTCCCCTTGGGGATTTTAGCCTTCGTAGCGAAGCAATCTAAAAATGGGGGGAAAATGAAAAAATGGATAGTAGTTGTAATTGGTATAATTTTATGTTGTGCATCGGCCTATGCTCTACCTATTAAAGAATCCGGAGTGCTGATCGGAGTGGGAACCGGTAATCTACGCGACAGGGACGACTACATGCCTATCCCTATAATCTGGCATCTTGGATATGATTTTAAGCCAATCCTGCAAAAAATAAACCTGACACCGGAAGCGATTGTGGAATTGTATCTTGAGCCGCAAATAAATCCGGTTGCAAGCCCGGACGCCAATGTGGAATTCGGGTGCGGAATCGGCTGGCAGATTATTTTCAATCCAAAATCAAAAATTTGTCCATATCTGACATTTGGCTCAGGGATTATCTATATAACCCAGTCAACAGCAGAGCAGTCCACTAAGTACAATTTTCAGGACCAGGCAGGATGCGGAATTTATTATTTCCTGGACAAGGAACGCGCCTTAAATTTTGGATATCGAATCAGACATATCTCAAACCTTGGCATAAAACATCCAAATTCCGGCATCGATACCCACCTGGCCGAATTCGGCTACTCTGTCTTCTTTTAAAAGTTGAAGTTATTCATACACCGTGGTATATTTGATAATAATGTGCCCCTGTAGCTCAGTATGGATAGAGCATCGGTTTCCTAAACTGAAAAAGGCAATTTTTGTAAGTTCTTATCTTTCAACGTAATACGTTCTCGCCAAAAGAGATAACTTTAATTTTTAATTATTTTAAAACTCGTTGACCAATCTAATTTATATGTTATAATAAATTTAGAGAAGGAGGCGAGGAAACATGAAAAAAGCAATGGACAGAACAAAGCTTTTTAAGAAATATCAAAATAAATGGGTTGCACTTACTGATGATGACAAAGTTATTAGTTCAGGCCTAACATTAGACAGTGTTTTAGTGGGAGCAAAAAAGAAGGGATTTGATAATCCTGTTACTGCAAAAATACCTGATTTAAAATTTGAATTTATCTTATAATGCCAAGTTTCCCTTATATAAGGACTTCCCTTCCTTTCTCCAAAACATTCCTTAAATTCAAGAATTCCCCGATTTTAAAAGTTGGGTTACTTTCTACGTTCCAGCAAATAGTTAAAGTAGAAGCCTACATCGATACGGGAGCACAACTTTGTTTATTTGATAGTAGTTATGCCAAGTATCTGGGAATTAAAGATTTTAAACATGTTAAAAGTCCTGAAGATAAAGTGCTTCTTTCTGGTGTTGGGGGCAAAGCACCGGCAAATATAGCATATTGCCATGATCTGAAATTAGTTATTTTTAAAGACCCCAAACACCTTGAACTAAAAAATGTATTGCAGATAATAGAAACAAAAATTGGTTTTCTTGAGAGATCCATTGCCGTTGCAGGAATCTTGGGGGTATATGGATTTCTTGACCGTTTCTCTTTTAAGACAAACATTCCAAAAGGTTATTTTGAAATAGAACCACTTTTTGACTAAACCAGCCAGCTATAATTCCAGCACTATTTTGACACCCCCTGTAAGATGACAAAAAAAAATCATTCCACGAGCTGTAAAAGGTGCTAAGGTTTATAAATACATTCCTTTTGATACGAAAAAAGAAATAGCGGGTTATTTTAAAAAATGATGTGGTAACGCCATCAGTTGCTGACCTTGTAAAAAGTTTATTAAGTTTTAACAGAGTTAATATTATCGCAGCTCGTAAGGAATTGACAGTCATAAGAAGGACAAGCAATTAATTGTGAAATTCAATATCAAAGTAATCCCAAATGTCAGAAAGAACAGCGTCTTAAAAGAAGGAGACAGACTTAAGGTACGTGTAACTGCGCCGGCAATTAGAGGCAAAGCGAACAAAGCCGCAATAGAAGCGCTGGCGGAATATTTCAACATAAAGAAAAATAAAATTAAGATAATCAGAGGAGAAAGGGTTAGAGAAAAGGTTATCGAAATTTAGTAAAACGTTGAGATCCAATACAGATGATTTTACTGAAAAGGAAGGACAGTACCTATCCTTTATATACAATTATTCGAAGATTCACCGCCGACCACCGGCAGAGTGGGAAGTTCAGCATTACTTTCGGGTTACGCCCCCGACAGTTCATCAGATGATTTTGAAGCTTGAGAGAAAAGGACTCATCAGCAGGGTTCCGAGACAGGCTAGATCCATTAATGTTTTGGTCTTACCAAAAAAGTTGCCATATTTAAAATAGGTTAGAGGACAAAAATAGTTTAGGAGGTACAGGAATGAAGGCATGTGTAATCTTTTATTCGCAAACAGGGAATACGAGGAAGGTAGCAAATGTGTTAATTGATGAATTGAAAGCACAGTTTGATGAGGTTGATACTTTTAGAATTGAAGCAGTTGATGAATCAAATTGTTTCCTTTGTCAATGTGCGGGGGCAGTATTTAAAACAAGAGCCAAGATCAAAGAAATCCCAGCTGATTTATCGGCTTATGACCTGATTGCAATTGGCACACCTGTCTGGGCGCTTGAGCCAACTCCTGCTGTAAGGGCATATCTTGGAAAGATAAGTGGTGTAGCCAACAAAAAAGTAATTATATTTGCGACCTATGGAAGCGGGCTTGGTAAATCAAAATGCCTTAACAGAATGGAATCTGTGTTAAGGGGGAAAGGAGTATTTTCAGTAAAGAGATTTTCTATTCAGCAGTTTAAGGTAAATGATGTGCCTTTCGTTAAATCTGAAATAAAAAATTGCCTTGAGCGTGGTATATAATAGACATATCAGAAGTACTTCTTAAAATATGCCAAATGGGAGTAGAGAAAACGATCCATGAAACCTAGCTCAAGAGATTTCAAAGTCAAAATACTAATCACCCGTGAGGAACTCGTTGAATTACAGAAACATACTTGGGCAATGGCTGAAGCCTTTGGACTTGACCGCCGTATAGAACACTATAAGGGGAAAAAACCAATCGCTTTTTATCGGTGGGATATGGAGTGCTTGATTGACGTACTCAGCGTGGCATTAGACGATAAAGAAGAATATCCAGACAGAGACAGTTCAGGTTATCTTGCCCTGAAAAGACTATCCGAGAGACTAAGGTCAGAATACGAAAAGAACTATGAATATGGAGGACCATACACTAAATACCCCACAAAATAGGAGGAGATAAAAAATATGCAAGTATTAGTAATGTATTATTCACAAACAGGAAATACAAAGAAATTAGCTGAAGAGATAGCCAGAGGAGTAAAAGAAGTTAAAGATATAAAATGTGTGTTGAAGCCCGCGTCTGAAGTTATGAAGGATGATTTTTTACAATCTGATGGAATTATAGCTGGCTCTCCTGTTTACTTCGGTACAATGGCTGCTGGATTAAAAGAGGTATTTGATAAATTTGTAGGTATTCGCAGTCAGATGGGAGATAAAATAGGAGCTGCTTTTGCAACCTCGCATGATCCCTCTGGAGGAAAAGAGACCACCATTATATCAATTATCCAGGCTATGCTAATAAATGGAATGATTATTGTAGGCGATCCGCTGGATGCAACTGGTCATTACGGCGTATCGTGTGCCGGAACTCCTGATAGGCAGACTACGTTAAATGCTGCGAAGTTAGGAAAGCGAGTAGCTTTATTAGTTAAAAAGATAAAATAAGACTTTGTGTAAAATGAAGAATATTATTTATATTTTATTGATTCTCTGCGCTTGCCTTATCATAATTTTATTGTGCAGACAGCGGGGAATAAACGCTCCTTCAAATGTAATTCTTACACTAAAGCCTTATTGGTATAACGGCACGTGGGTATTTGATGATGAAAGAGTAAATTTGGTGCAGGAGCCGTTCGTAGAAGGTATTCCAGAGATGATTGATTATATTGTAAAAGATATCCCTAACGCCAAAAAGGGATTCTGTCTTTTATTTTCAGCGGAACCTTTTCCTGGCTACGCTTTAGAATTAATCTGGGTAAGGGAAGAATTTGGGGGTAGTTGGTATTATTCAGAAAAGTTGAATAAAGAAGGTTGGCTATGCCCCGCACTGTTTTATTATTATAAAAAAGCCCCGAAAGAATTATATGCAAAAGCCGAAGCAATTAATGATTAGCGAAGGATGAGATAAATGCGAAAGGGAAAACAAAATGGATGGATTAGCCTTTTGCAGACAATAAATAAATTAATCATTACACTAACGACATCAGGTTGTCGTAATAGTTGTTTATAATAACTATTTATTCAGAGTGGTATTCCTCGCATAATTCATGTAATCCCGGTATTGCAAAAGCCGCATCTCCCCGCACCTTTACACTTATCTTTCCCCAGATTAATTCTCCCAGACATTAATTGACTAGGTATTAAAATAATTCTCCTTTAATCCCCGCCATTAATTTGATATAATTAAAATGATGATATTGGTTCTGCGCTAATGGAAACCCATAAAGAGTTTATCCACATAACCACCAGAGCCAAAGAAGAAATAATAAATATTACACCTCAGGTTCAAAGAATATGCAGAAACAGTAGTATTAAAGAAGGAATGGTTCTAGTCTTCCCACACCACACCAGTTCTGCTGTATTTGTGCGGGCACTGTGTCTTGAATTTCGTTTGATAAAAAAAGATAGGGGGCTATTCTTATGAAAATTATCGTTCCATTAGCAGAAGGTTTTGAAGAGATAGAGTTTAGTACTATTGTCGATATTCTAAGACGCGCTGAGATAGAAGTCATTGTAGCTGGATTAAAAAAAGGGCTTATTCAGGGTGCACGTAAAGTCAAGGTAATGCCTGATACTTTTATAGATAGGATAAATTCTGATGATTTTGATGTCATTGTCCTCCCTGGTGGATATCCTGGCTTTGAAAATCTTGGAAAAGACAAAAGAGTGTTGAACCTTATTCAAAAAATGGATAGAGAAGGTAAATACATTACTGCAATATGCGGAGCACCATCCGTATTATCCAGGGCAGGAATATTAAAAGGCAAGAAGGCTACAATCTATCCAGGGATAAAAGATAAATTACAGGATTCCCAGTATATAGATGAAAGAGTGATAGTTGATGGAAAGATAGTTACCAGTCAAGGACCAGGCACAGCAATGGAATTTGCTTTGAAATTAGTTGAAATTTTAGCTGGTGAAGATAAGATGAAAA
>DAOWKF010000087.1 GCA_030640045.1 Candidatus Omnitrophota bacterium
AATCCCAACACGCCTGTATTTTTGACCTGCCACAGACCTCTGGGATTTATCAATAGCTCCGAAGAGAGCTTTCCTCTTAATCTTATTAAAGATAAAGATATTATTGCCTTTTCAGGCATTGCCGGGCCGAAGGCATTTGAGGAGACTCTGAAAGGACTTGGGGCAAGGCTGGTACATTCAATTCGTTATCCGGATCATTACCACTATAACTCCGGGGATTTACAGGAAATAGCGAAGATAGCCGGAGAAAGCCCTTTTATTATTACCACGGAAAAAGATCTGGTGAGGATAGAAGGAGATAAATTAGATAACCGGCTCTTTGCCCTGACAATTGAGCTTGAGTTTTTAAATAGGGACAGACACCATTTTTCCGAATTGATTGGTGCTTTATGACTAGGCCAACTATTTCCGCCATTGTTATTACAAAAAATGAAGAGAAGAATATCGTGCGCTGTCTTTCCGGCATCAGCTGGGTAGATGAGATAATCGTAGTGGATAGCGAAAGCGCAGATAAGACTGTAGAGATTGCCCGAAAATTTACCCCTCATGTTTTTACCAGGCCATGGGAGGGGTATAGCCTGCAGAAGAATTTTGCTCTGGAGAAGGCAAAAGGAGAGTGGATCTTGAGTATTGATAGTGACGAAGTTGTAGAAGAGAAACTTAAAGAAGAGATTTTAAAAACCATTTCCAGCTCCCAACCCTATCATGGATTCAGTATTCCCAGGAAAAATTTTGTTGGCAAGCGCTGGATAAGATTCGGCGGCTGGTATCCGGACTATACCCTGCGGCTTTTTAAAAAAGGTGAAGGCAAATTTGAAAAACGCCATGTGCACGAGGCTGTTACAATCTCTGGTAAAAAAGGTTATCTCAAGACACCCTTACTCCATTACACCTATCGCGATCTCCAAGACTATGCTCAAAGACAGCTCCATTACGCCCGCCTCGCAGGTCGGGAGATGCAGGAGAAGGGGAAGAAAGCCTTTCTCCCCGGCCTCTTCTTTCACCCGATCTATAATTTTATTAGATGCTATTTCCTCTGCCTTGGTTTCTTGGACGGCTATCTGGGGTTAAGGTTAGCTATCCTTTCCTCTGGCTATGTTTTTAAAAAATATCGTTTGACAAAATATACAAATTAGTATATTATCTCAAGTATGATGGATCTGAATAAAATTAAGCAAAAGGCCCAATCAGAAGCTGTAGGTATCAATCTCGTCCTTAAGGAATATATCCATTTTTTGGTATTAGAATATCTTTTTAAATCAGGCCATTTTTCTCATCTAGTATTTCAGGGTGGTACAACCTTAAGGTTTGCCTATGGGGGGATAAGGTATTCTGAGGATTTGGATTTTGTCTTAAAACAGAAAGACAACAAATTTTTAGATTCACTGATTAAAGGGATGAATCATTTACCTGGTCACATTGATAAATTTCTACCTTTCGCCAGGAACGTCCAACTAAAAATTCAAAAGGATACATCCGAGTTTAAGAGATTTATTCTCGCCATAGAGGTGGAAACAATGGTGGCTAAGGATAAGACTCATATTGAAATTCTTAACATTCCTTCCTATGATAATCAGACCATAATTATCAGGCGCGAAGATATTCCCATTAGTCCAGCCATTACAGTGGAAAGTCCTGAAGAACTTTTGAGTGACAAATTCATGGCCTTGGGCTCAAGAAAATATCTTAAAGGCAGGGATATCTGGGATATCTATTTTTTATTAAATACCTTGAAGGTATCATTAACTAAAGATATTTTAAAGATGATACAAAAAAAGATCATTGATTATCATACAGATTATAAGGAATTTAGTCTTAGATTTAAAAATAGCATTGAGGGATTGAAAGAAAAGGGTAGTTATATCCTGAAACAGGAAATGGATAAATTTCTGCCTGTTTTTTACAGAAAAAGTTTCGAGGGAAATTATAAAAATATTTCACAAGAGGTATTAAATGCCTCTCTATGGGTAAAGGATGAAATTAAACCGTGACTTTAAAAGACTGGTTAGTTTTTTTTAAGAAACATAAGGATGTTAAGATTTTTTATTGGCAGCATCTGAAATTGCTTACTGGAATGAAGCCGCACAGCTTAAGAATGAGTTTAAAAAGATTAAATGAAAAAAAAGTTATTCAGAGAATTTGTCGTAGTTATTACGCCAATCCATTTAATTTGCCTACTCTGGAAGAAATTTCAAGTATCATTTATCTGCCCAGTTATATTTCCTTAGAATCTGCTTTATCACGCTGGGGAATTCTTTCACAGATTCCACAGGTTTTAACCTGTGTAACTACTAAATTACCCCAAAAATTCACTACTCCATTTGGTGATATTGAGTATCACCAGGTTAAAAAAGGATATTTCTGGGGTTTTGTTCAAGAAGGTAGTTATTTTATTGCGGCACCAGAGAAAGCATTATTAGATTATATTTATCTTAAAAAAGAAAAAGATTTTAAAAAGGCTTTTTCCGAATTGGATTTAAAAAGCCTTAATCTGAAAAAACTCAAATCCTTGGCCGGAAGGATGAAAATTTTTCTTCCTGAGCTATGAAAATATTAATTCGAGAGGCAAACTGGCTGGGGGATGCGGTGTTAACGATACCGTCTCTAATAGCCCTGCACGAGCATTATCCGGAGGCGCGTATGGTTCTTACAGCCAAAGAAACACTTCTTCCATTATTTAAACTTTTACCATGGAAGGTAGAGACCATGTCACTCAGCGGTATGAGGTCCTGGCTAAATTTAAGACAAGAAAAATTTGATTTGGCTATTATCTTTCCAAATTCATTTCGCTCAGGACTGGAGGTGTTTTTGAGTGGAGCGAAAAGGAAAATTGGCTATTCGACTTGCGGCAGAAGTCTTTTTTTAACTGAGAGGGTTCCTCTAAATAAGGGCAGGCTTCATATGATGAATTATTATTATAATTTTTTAGAACCACTTGGTATAAAAGGGAATATACCAGGCCCCATATTAGATGTGAAGGAAAAAGATAAGGAAGAAATTTCGCTTTGGCTTAAGGAGAAAGGTGTAAATCTACAGAGGCCTTTAATCGCAATATCAGCAGGCGCAAGTTTTGGAGAGGCAAAATGCTGGCCCGGGGAAAAATTTGCCGCACTTACCAAGAGGCTTAGCCAACAGGCAGAGATAGTTTTTATCGGTACAAAAAAAGATGCACCCACCATCGAAAAAATAATTTCTTTTAGTGGTAGCTCGCAGGCTTTAGCCTGCGTTAATTTAGCTGGTGAGACATCCCTCTCTCAATTAGCTGCTCTTTTTTTTATGTCTAAGCTCGTCATATCAAATGATAACGGCGCAATGCATCTGGCATCTGTTTTAGGAGTACCTGTCATAGTTTTATTTGGTCCCACTGATCCTCTCCGCACAGGTCCTTTAGGAGAAAAAACTATAGTCTTACGAGATAAAGTAAATTGTTCCCCTTGTAAAAAAAGAACATGCCGGAGTAAAAAATGTTTCGATAAAATAACAGTGGACAGGGTTTATGAAGCAGTTAAAAAGGTACTATGATAAATAAACTGGTTATCCTGATTTTTAAATTATTCCTCTATCCTGTGGTATACTTAAAAAGGCTCTCACAAAACCCCTCTCCTCAAATTTCCTCAATCAAAAACATTCTCCTAGTCAATACAACCGGTATTGGCGACACCATCCTCTCCACTCCTGCATGGGAGACCTTAAGAAAAAAATTTCCCGATAGCGCTATCTCTCTTATGGTTCATGAACAACGCAGGGATGTTGTAACCAATAATCCCTTTGTGGATAATATCATTACTTACCGTAAATTTGCCTATTTTTTTAAATTGATTAAAAAGCTTCGCAGCCTCCGCATAGATATAGCTTTTATCTTTCATGGAAATGACCCTGATATATTGCCGCTGGTTTTTTTAAGCGGAGCAAAAGAGATAATCGGCTATCAAAGACGCACCAGGCTTCCGTATTTTTTAACAACAGCGCTTCACCGGCTCCCGGACCATTTTATAACTGCGCAGATGAAATTAGCTGAGGTAGTGGCCGGCAGCGCAAGCACGCCTCCCCCTGTCTTTTTCCTTAAAGAAGAGGAGAGGGAGAAGGCAAGAGTATTTTTAGAAGAGAGAAACCTTGTTGGAAAGATTCTTGTGGGAGTTTTACCCGGCGCCGGACGTCCATATAAATGCTGGCCTGCTAAAAGATTTGCCGCTGTTATTGTGCACCTATTACAGAAATTTAATGCCGGTGTTATTATTTTTGGTTCACGAAAAGAGACGACACTAGCCGGAGAAGTAAAAAATTTTTCGCAAAAGCGTTCTAAAAAAGGGCATGATGGCACCCCTAAAGGGATGGCTTTGCCTAAGGTAATAATTACTGCCGGTTCTTTCAATCTTAGGGAAGCAAGTGCCCTTATGGAAAGACTGAACCTATTTATTACCAATGATTCAGGCCCTCTCCATATTGTCATGGCACTTGGTGTGCCTACAGTTGCACTATTTTGTCCGTCTAATCCAGCAGGCTTACTTTCCCCGGGTAAAAACCATATGCTTAGGATCATAAAAAAGGATCCTCTTTGTAAACCATGCATTACTAAAAGATGCAGACGCCCGTTTTGTATGGACCAGATTTCAGTTGATGAGGTCATCAAAGCCAGCGAGGAATTAATATCCCATGAAAATTTTACACAGTGAATCTTCCTTAGCCTGGGGCGGCCAGGAAAATAGAATAAGATTAGAATGCCTGGGTATGGCAAGACGCGGGCATGAACTTAGCCTCATTATTCAGCCCGGGTCAAATCTATACTCACGACTTAAAGGGACAGGCATTAATACCTGCCCCATTACAATGCGCGGTGCATTTGACCTGAAGGCCATACTTAAGGCCCTGGCATTTCTTAAAGAAAATAAGATTCAGATCGTGCATACCCATAGTTCTATTGACAGCTGGGTCGTGGGGATAGCAGCCAGGATTTATGGACATGCCTTGATCCTGCGAACAAGACATGTGGCAACCCCAATAGGTTCAATATTTTCTTATCGTTATCTCTGTGATCGCCTGATTACCACCGGTGAGAATATAAGGCGTGTGTTTATAGATAATTATAAACTGCCGGAAGATAAAATAATATCTATCCCAACCGGCGTAGACCTTGAATTTTTTTCTCCGTATGTGTCCGGAGAAAAGGTGCGTAGAGAATTAGGTATTGGTAAGGATGTGCCTCTCCTCGGGCATGTGGGTATATTCCGGGGTAAAAAAGGCCATCAGTTTTTTCTTGAGGCCTGCCGTATTATTAAACAAAGCATTCCTCATGCCCGTTTTTTTATTGTCGGGGAAGGCCCTATAGAAAAGCATATCCGTGAGTGGATTAAAGAATTCGGTCTGGAAAGAGAAGTAATTATGATAGGATTTCGAGAGGATATTAATGAGGTCCTGGCAGGTCTTGATCTTTTAGTAATGTCTTCAGTTGCTGAAGGAGTCCCACAGGTTATCTCTCAAGCTCTCGCCATGGGAAAGGGAGTAGTGGCTGCTTCTGTAGGCGGGATACCGGAGCTTATCAGGCCTGGTTCTACCGGGCTTCTGGTTCCTCCCGGAGACCCTGCTTCTATTGCCGGGGCATGTCTTAAGCTTCTGAAAGATAAATCTCTCACTTCCCGCCTTGGTCAGGCCGGCAGAAAATTAGTTAAAGAAAATTTTAGCCTTGAAGGCATGTTAGATAAAATAGAAAAATTTTATTAAAAGATGGAGATAATATTTTGAAGAGAAAAATAGCCATCCCCATTATTTTTCTATCCATAGTCCTTCTATCCCTATATCTATACGGCATTTACAACCCGTCTATCCCCATACTTATGTATCACCATGTCAACGAGCACAAAGGAGACATAGTTACTATAAGTCCTTCGGATTTTGAAAAGCAGATGGCGTATATTAAGGATAATTTTAATACCATTCATTTAAATGAACTCCTTTCGTATTTAGAGAAAGGCGAGAGATTCCCTCCCCGCACCTGTGTTATTACTTTTGACGACGGGTACTACGATAACTTTGCCTATGCTTATCCCATCTTAAAGAAATACAATCTCAAGGCCACTATCTTTGTAACTACCTCTCGTATTGGAGAGAAGAGATATATCTATACGATAAAAGATCACTATACGGCAAATCTTGAAGGTGCCATTATGACCTGCACAAGCCTGCCTACAAAAAAGGGCATGGGTGCAGGAAATTTTTTGACCTGGAAAGAATTAGAGGAGATGGAGAAAACTCGTATAATCGATATTCAGTCTCATACCGTGACCCATGCCCGTTATTTTGTTTCTCCTAAAATAAAAGGTTTTAATAGCGGCAATTTCCCCTGGTGGTTACCTCTCGCTACAGGCGGTGATATAAGGCCTGGTATTCCTATCTATGAAGACCAGAAGGGACTTTTGGCCCGCCGATATTTTGATGATAAATTTTTAAGAAATTATGTGGCGCAATATGCAGCAGACCCTTCTTCTGCCGTAGAAAGATACAAATCTTTACACGGTAGTTTGAAAGGACGCTTCGAAAGTGAAAGAGAGAGAATGAAAAGAATTAGAGGAGAACTCTATCTTTCTAAAAAAGAGATTGAAGAGAGACTTAAGAAGGAATGTCTATTTATTGCCTGGCCATGGGGTAAATATAATGAAGAGCTAATAGGCCTTGCCAGGGAATGCGGCTATCAAGGAGCAATTACTACTGAAAAGGGCGCTAATATTTCCGGGCTTGACCCTATGTATCTCAAGCGTTTTGATATTAAAAAAGGGGATCTTCGTTGGTTTAAGGCCAGGCTTTTCATGTATAATCATGGTATTATAGCAAAGGTATATCCTGTTATCAGGGGGAAATAATGGTTTTTAAAAAACCTCTGGTATTTTTATATCATAGGGTAGGACTGCCAGCCTATGAAAATGACAATATGGCGCCTGAAGAATTCGAAAAACAAATGCAATATCTTTCAGCCCGGGGTTACAGGATTATTTCACCCGGCCAATATTTATCTTTTTTAAATAGAGAAATAGACCTGCCTTCTCGTTCCATCCTTATTACATTTGATGACGGAGCTAAAAATATTATAGAATATGCATTGCCTATAATGAAAAGATATAATTTTAAGGCTGCTATTTTTTTAAATACAGCTTATATCGGGGAGGTTATGTATCATTCCAGAGAAAAGAGAAAATTTTACAAGACCCGGGAAGAGGCCCTGGCTGATAGTTGCCATGGAGAAAAACTTTTAAGGTTTAGTTATCTAAGCTGGCCGGAAATAAAATTCCTGGCCGAAGAAGGTATGGATTTTGGTTCTCATGGGCATTCCCATCTTGTTTTAACTGAACTAACACGAAAAAAATTGTTGGAAGAATTGGATATTTCCCGCGATATTTTATTTAAAAAAATTGGCCGGGAGGTAGATTATTTTTCCTATCCCTGGGGCACTTTCAATCGCCATGTAAAAAGATATGTTAAGGCCGCAGGATACAAGGTTGCCTTTGCTACTGATCATTCCCATAGAGAAGATGTCTTTTCTGTAAAAAGGATTTTGGTTAGAACCAGGTCGAGCTTAGATGACTTTATTCGTTTAATAAATGAAAATTTGTATTTATAATCTTACTACCGGAGTGAGTTTTGGCGGGGTAGAGATATTCAGTCTGCGTTTAGCCGAGACCCTGAGCAGGTTAGGAGAAGATGTATATATTTTCACTGGCAGACCCAGTACCTTTTTGTCTAACGAAGCAACTCTTCACAGTGGAAAGGTACAGGGTAAAGGCCTCAGGGTTAAAACCTATCATTACCTTCCTCCCCATTATATCCCTGACCTCGGCACCCGTTTTAAAAAACTTGTGAGTCGATTAAGCTTTGCTGTTTTTTGTTTTAAGGACCTCTGTAAAGAAAAATTTGACATTATTCATATCCAGAAGCCCTATGACCTCCTGCCGGCCTTACTGGTTAAGGTTATAACCGGAGCAAAGGTAATTTTAGGTTCTCACGGGACAGATTTCTATTTCGGCGATAGAGTTTTTGCTAAAAAAGTCGATGGAGTCTTTTCGTGCAGCTTTTTTAATGCTAAAGAGATTTGGGAGCGATACCGGCGTAAGGCAAGAGTGATATATAATGGCTGCGATATAGATCTCTTTAAGCCAATGGGACCGGATAGAGGACTTAAAGAAAAAATAAAAATTGGAGATTCTCCTGTAATATTTACAGCTGGAAGGCTTGTCAACTGGAAAAGGGTAGATATATTGATAAGTGCCATCCCGTTCTTAAAGACGCAGAATTTTAAGGTTATAATCTGTGGAGAAGGGGATCATAAATCAGGACTTCTTAGTTTAAGTAAGGCGCTTGGTGTAGAGGATAGGATTATCTGGCTAGGAGCTATCCCGCATGAAGAATTACCGCGTTATCTATCACTGGCCAGTGTCTTTGTCCAGCCTAGTATCAGTGAGTCATTCGGTATAAGCATATGCGAGGCCATGGCTATGGGAATACCTGTAGTGGCTTCCCGCAGCGGCGGAGTGCCGGAAGTAGTTGAGGATGGGGTGAATGGTTTTCTGGTTACCCCTGGAGATATAAAAAAAGTAGCAGAGAGTATAGATATTCTTTTAGCTGATAGTAACATGCGACGCACTATGGGCAAAGAAGGACGAGCAAAAATTGAGCTCATGTTTACCTGGAATAGTGTTGCCGAAAGGGTTATGGAAGGGTATAAAGAAGTTTTAAGAAGGTAAAGATATGCATATTCTTATCGTAACTATGTTCGGGTTTAATGATGCCTTTAAATTTTCTCACCAGGACCAGACTGCTTCTACCCTCACACACCTTGGCCATGAAGTGACGTGCTATGCCTATCTGGATAAGAAAAATTCTCTTCATAGCAAGATTGTAGAGGAAAGAGAAGGGGTAAAGGTAAGGCGATTTTTACCGCCGAAACATATTTTTTCTAAAAAACTTAGAAAGATCCTCAGAGAAGACGGTCCATATGACGTGATTCACCTCCATCACTTACGCAACGAATTTTCCTATGAGATTGTTCAGTATTCACTGAGAGAAAATATCCCGCTTATCTTTGAGCCCCATGGATTACTCCACGACCCATATCTGGTTAAGAACAGGGATTTTCCTTTCTCTGGTCCTATATTGGATAATATAATTTTAACGAAAACACAGTTATTTAAAAAAATTTTTACCCGAGGCCCTTTGCTTAAACATTTTAAAAACTATAGCCAGCACTTTGTTCTTAAAAAAGCCCGGGTCTTGCTTGCACTCTCCAATCATGAGAAGGATTTATTAAAGCGCATTACAAACAGGGCTGATATAGAAATACTCCCTCACTGGGGAGGATTTACCCCGTACCTTTCCACTACGAAAAGATTCTTCAGTAGACATAAAGGTTCAGGGCCTCTTATCCTTTTTGTGGGCCAGCTCAAATACCGCCGGGGATTTGATATAGCGATAAAGACATTGGCCCGGCTAAAGAAAAAGAATTCTTCAATTACTCTTATTGTTGTCACTAATAATACAGATAAAAAAAGAGACCTCCTTGACCTGGCGCACAGCGAAGGGGTAGCAGAAAATATTATCCTTAAAGAGAATGTTAGCGAAGAAGAAAAATTTTTCCTGTATAAACAAGCCGATCTTTATCTTTCTCCTACCCGCTATGAAGGATTTGGTGTTACATTCCTTGAGGCCATGGCATGCGGGTGTCCAATTGTTACAAGCGACATCCCGGTTGTAAGGGAAATTGTGGAGCATGAAAGGACAGGCCTGCTTGCGCGGCTTGAGGATCCCTATGATTTCTCTAAAGCAATAAATAGACTTTTAAATGATCATGCCTTACGGAAAAACATTATTAAAAATAGTTTGGAAAAAGTAGAAAAGGAGTATAATAAAGAGAAGATTTTCAACAAATTAGTTAATATCTATGAAAGTTGCATTACTTAGATGTCATGGTCTGAGAAAATATGAGATGCAGGGGTTTGAGCCTCTAAAGGATATAATCGAGATAAAGGCATTCAGTCCATGGGAACATACTTATGACTTAAGCGAGATATCTTTACCCGTAGAAAAGATCCCTCCTGTTCCCAAATTCAGGCAGTCTTTAAGGGATATTAGAAATCTTTTACATGGCAGAGATGGGAATCTTTACCGCAAGGTAGACTTTTTCCTGCCGCAGTTTGAGAAGAGACTGCGCAACTACGACATTATTCATGTCAATGAAATTTTTAGCAAATCCACCTATGTCGGAGCCAGGGTTAAGGAAAAATACGGAATACCATTGGTAACTACGGTATGGGAAAATATTCCGTTTTTTGACAGGGGGGATGACATATCCAGATTTATTTTTAACATAGCCTACCCTTTAATAGACCTTTTTATTACCACTACTGAACGGGGCAAAAGTGTTTTAAAATTAGAAGGCGTCCCGGAAGAGAAGATCAGGGTTATTTATCCGGGAATCGAGGTGGATAGATTTTCTCCAAAGCCGCCTGATGAGAGCCTCCGAAAATCTTTAGGCATAGCAAGCGATGATAAAGTTATTCTTTTTGCCGGTAGGATTGTATACAAAAAGGGTATCTATACCATATGCCAGGCTGTAAGAGAGATAAAAAGACTTCATCCGGGAATCCATCTTAAGGCCATTATGCTCGGCAGAGGACCTGAAGAAGCGAAACTCAAAGAGTATATAAAAGATCTGGGATTGGGGAAGGATGTGATTTTGTATGGTCATCTTTCCTACAAGGAGCTGCCTTCATTTTATAACCTGTCCGATATTTTTGTCCTGCCCAGTATCCCCACAGATTCCTGGCAGGAACAATTTGGCTTTGTCCTGGCAGAAGCCATGACTGCAGGAAAGCCCATAATTACTACCCTGACGGGTGCAATTAAAGAAGTAGTTGGTGGTAGCGCAATTCTCATCCCGCCTGACGATTATCTTTCTCTTGCCAGGACGATAGTATCTCTCCTTGGTGATGAAATAATGTGTAAGGAGTTAGGTCAGAAGGCAAGGCAAATTGCCCTTGCCAGATACGATGCCCGCGCGACTTCCCGGAAGATGCTCAAGGTCTATGAAGATATTTTATCCGTATAGCGAAGTCCTTCCTTCGGAAAAGGCGAGGGCTTTGCAGGTGGTGAACACAGTATGCGCCGTGGCAAAGGCCGGAGTAGAAGTAGAACTTTTCGCAGGTCTTAAAAAGACTGACACGGATATATTGAATATGTACGGCCTTACCTCAAATCCGAACCTAAAATTTATCCCCGGAGCAACTCTACGAAGACGTAATCTTTTTGGGCTTAAGATTTCATGCGGTAGTGTTTTTTATACAAGCTGCATTAGATATCTAAAGAAAAAAGAGGATAAAAATTTTGTTATCTATACCCGGCATCTTAAGCTCGCGGCAGTGCTTCTAAAAAAAATTCCGGATATCCCCCTTGTCTATGAAGCCCATGAAATTTTTTCTATGAAAAAGCATTCCCTTTTCCATCTGGAAAAATTTGTATTTAACAATGCAAAAGGCATTGTATCTATCAGTCATAGCTTAATGAAAAAGGTAAGAGAGCTTTACTCTTTAAATGCGCCTGTAGCAATTATCCCTGATGGAGTAAACCGTAAGATAATAGAACAAGAGCAAAAGAGAAAAATTCACGGAGATGTCGTATATGTTGGTCAGCTATATCCCTGGAAAGGTGTTAAGACCCTTGTTACCTGCATGAAGTATCTGCCGGAAATAAATCTCACCATTGTCGGAGGGGGCAGCGAAAAAGAAAAAGGGGAGATAGATGGGTTAGTAGATAAGTTTAAATTAAGAGATAGAGTCCGACTAACGGGTTTTCTCCCTTATCAAGAAGCCCTGCGATTTATGACAGGGGCAAGGGTCCTTGCGCTTCCTTTAGAAAATGAAACAATAAGCCGTTATTTTACTTCTCCTTTAAAACTTTTTGAATATATGGCCTGTCACATCCCAATAGTTGCATCTGATTTCCCGACTATTAGAGAGATATTACGGGATGAAAGTGCCCTTTTTGTCCGACCGGGTGATGCAGAGGACCTCGCCGTCGCAATTAAAAAACTCCTTAAAAATGAATCTCTGGCTCAGGAATTAGCTGATAATGCATATATTCTTTCAAAAGAGTATTCCTGGAAAAAGAGGGCCGAA
>DAOWKF010000084.1 GCA_030640045.1 Candidatus Omnitrophota bacterium
ACTTTAAAATACACTATCTTCTTAGGGGGGATTGACACTGTCTCTCCGGTACGCGGATTACGGCCTATCCGCTCTTTTCGATTTTTGATTTTAAATACACCAAAATTCCTGAACTCAATCCCTTGTCCCTGCGCAAGTGTCTCTGTTATCTCGTTAAGAAGCGCATCAACCACTTGCTGAATCAAAGACTGGGTAATCCCTGTTTTTTGGGCTATGCGGACAGCAAGATCTCTCTTAGTCATTTGGCTCCTCCTTCACAATCGCTCATTTCTTCAAATTTTACCCACATTTCACTTTTAAGTCAAGTAAAATGAGATTTTTACGACACAAACGTTACTGTCTTTTCTCCGAGAAGTGCTTCTACCTCTTTCACCAGCTTTGGGCTCGGGCTGCTCCTTAAATTTTCCCCGGCCTGAACAACTATCTTTTTTTTATCACTATCTATAAGATGCAAAAAAATCCGGCAATCACCCTGATAAGAAAGGAATATCTTCCTGAGACGCGGCAGTATATCTTCTTCCAGTCCCGGGAGGCGAACCGTAACATGGATCTCCCTGGTCATCCGTTTTTTAACCTCATTGAGGGGAAACATCTCCAGACTTATCACCTTGGGTTTGTCACCGCGCATATCCACACGCCCCTTCACAAAAATAAGACTATCTACATTAAGAAGCTCCTTACTCTTTCCAAATACACCGGGGAATACCACAACCTCACAAACTCCCTCCATGTCCTCAAGCTTCACAAAGGCCATGCGCTCGCCTTTTTTAGTAACAATTCTCTTTATGGAAACTATAATCCCGCCCAGGTGGACCTCTTCCCCATCCTTCCGTTTTGAAAGTCCTGCTGAAGAGCTGCTTGCATAAGTATGGATCACATCCTCATAACTTGCAAGGGGATGCCCTGTTACATAAAACCCAAGTATCTCCTTTTCATTGACCAGGAGCGTATTTTCAGGCCATTCTGCTATATCGGGCAATTGCTCAAAATTTGCCCGAAAACTATCCGCTTCTTCAAGCATAGAGAAAAAAGAAATCTGACCTTTCTCTTTATCTGCCTGATTCAACTGCGCCATTTCCAATGCATGGTCGACAACAGCCATAAGCTGGCTCCTCTTCGCTCCCAGAGAATCAAAGGCGCCGCATTTTATTAAACTCTCGATAACCCTTCGGTTGACCACCCTTAAGTCTACCTTCTCGCAAAAATCATACAATGACCTGAATGCCCCTTGCTTAACCCTTATCACAGTGATAGAATTTATGGCCTGGGTCCCCACATTCTTTACAGCGGCAAGACCGAAACGGATTTCCTTGCCTACGACTGTAAATTTCGCAAAACTTTCATTGATATCCGGAGGAAAGACATTTATACCCATCCGCTTGCACTCATTGATATAAAGGACAATTTTATCAGTATTTCCCATCTCACTCGTAAGTAAACTCGCCATGAAGGCTATAGGATGATGGGCCTTAAGATACGCAGTGTGATATGCGATAAGCGCATAGGCTGTACTGTGAGATTTATTGAATCCATATCCCGCAAACTTAAGTATCTTCTCAAAAATTCCATCAGCAACCCTCTTATTAATATTTTTTGCCAGCGCCCCTTCGATAAATGCCTGGCGCTCACGATCCATAATCTCGGATATTTTTTTACTCATAGCCCGACGGAAAGAATCAGCTTTACTCAAACTAAATCCCCCTGCCGTATGAAGGATCTGCATAACCTGCTCCTGATAGAGCATCACCCCATAGGTATCTTTAAGGATAGGCTCCAATATCGGATGGTCATAGTGAATAGCGACCTTACCGTGTTTTCTCTTGACATAGTCCTCCAGCATATGCATAGGGCCCGGCCGGAAAAGGGCTACTAAGGCAGTTATGTCCTCGAATTTCTCCAACCCTATTTTTCTCGCAAGGTCTCTCATGCCGGAACTTTCAAGCTGAAATACCCCCATGGTCTCAGCCTTGTTTAACAGCTCGAAGGTCTTCCGGTCATTAAGCGGAATCTTATCCAACTCAATCTCCTCTTCTTTCACACGCTTTACAATGCCACGCGTCTCTTCCATTACTGTAAGGGTCTTTAGTCCCAGAAAATCAATCTTAAGGAAGCCGATCTTTTCCAGGGCACTCATCGCATACTGAGTAACTGCTTCCCCATTACTTCCTCTAAATAGCGGGACATGTTCAGTTAAAGGTTTTTCCGAGATCACCACTCCGGCTGCATGTGTGGAGGCATGGCGGCAGAGACCCTCTAAAGAAAGGCTGATACGAATGAGTTTACTGATGCGGTCATCTCCTTCTCCCAGGTCCCTTAATTCCGGTTCACGCTCCAGGGCTTTCCCTAAAGTCATACCAAGCTCCTGCGGAACAAGCTTTGCAATGCGGTCAACTTCACTATAAGGGATACTTAAACTCCGGCCTACGTCCCTGATAACTCCTCTCGCTGCCATAGTCCCAAAAGTAATAATTTGAGCCACATTATCTGCGCCGTATTTATCAGTTACATACTTTATCACCTCTCCCCTGCGTTCATAACAAAAGTCCATATCTATATCCGGAAGATTGATCCTATCAGGATTCAAGAAACGTTCAAAAAGGAGATTATATTTAAGCGGAT
>DAOWKF010000130.1 GCA_030640045.1 Candidatus Omnitrophota bacterium
GCACCGGCAAAGGCAATGACCAGGTCCGCTTTGAGGTTTCTATCGCAAGCCTTGCGCCGGATATAAAGGTTATTGCGCCGGTAAGGGAATGGGAGCTTAAATCGCGGGAAGAGGAGATAGATTACGCTAAACGCCATAGACTCTCTATTAAGACAACAAAGAAATCGCCCTATAGTCTGGATAAGAATCTCTGGGGAGTGAGTATAGAATGCGGGGTGCTGGAAGACCCGTGGAAGGAGCCCCCTGAAGACATATATCAGATGACCTCTTCCCACCTACGAGGAGGGAAAGGTGGGCCCAAAAAAGGAGAATATATAGAGATAGGTTTTCAGAAAGGTATCCCTGTTTCTATAAATGGTAGAAAGCTAAGCCTTGTTAGACTTATCGAAGAGGTGAACCTGCGTGCCGGCAGGCATGGCATTGGTAGGAGTGATATGGTGGAAAACAGGCTTGTCGGTATAAAATCGCGTGAGATATATGAGGCGCCGGGGGCATCTTTACTCCACCAGGCGCTAAGGGCCCTGGAGGGCCTGACATTGGAAAGGGAACTTCTCCACTTTAAACAAGGAGTAGCTTTTAGATATGCTGAGCTCATTTATTACGGACTCTGGTATTCTCCCCTGAGAGAGGCCCTGGATAAATTTGTAGGAGAGACGCAGAAGAGGGTCACCGGTGCGGTCCGGATCAAGATGAATAAAGGCAAGGGTATAGTTTGCGGAAGAAAATCTCCATATTCTCTCTATAACTATGAGTTAGCCACCTATGATAAAGAGGACATATTTGACCAACGCCTTGCAAAGGGATTTATTGAGCTATGGGGATTACCAATAAAGGGGTTTAAAAAATAATGGCAAATATCTTAAAAGGCCGACTTAAAAAGGCTGCGGTAAAGGCGCTGGATTATACTGAATCTATTGAGATAGATAATGTCCTTGCTCCCTATGACATTCAAGGCTCTATTGCGCACCTGCTCATGCTTTCTAAGTGTAAGATTATTAAACCAACAGAAAAAACAAAAATTTTGAAGGCCCTTAAAGAGATAGAGATAGAGATTAAACAGGGACGGTTTAAATTCAAAAAAGAATTAGAGGATGTGCATCTTAATATCGAGGCGCGTCTGATAGAAAAGGCAGGAGAGGCGGGGAAAAAACTCCATACTGCGAGAAGCCGTAATGACCAGATAGCCCTGGATTTGAGGCTGTATCTGCGTGAGGAGATAAAAGAGATACTCTTTTTTCTCAAAAATTTAGAAAAGGTTCTCGTCAGGAAAGCAGAACAAAATTTTAATGTCCTGATGCCTGGTTTTACCCATCTCCAGCCGGCACAGCCGATTTTATACAGCCACTACTTGATGGCGCATTTTCACGCATTTCAAAGAGATTATGAAAGACTGGTTAAGGTCTCTGAAGTAATAAATGAGCTTCCATTAGGCGCCTGTGCTTTAGCCGGCACGTCTTTCCCGATAGACCGAAAATTTGCAGCCAAGCTCCTCGGGTTTAAAAAGGTTATACCCAATAGTATGGATGCCGTAAGTAACCGCGATTTTGCAATTGATTTTATTTTTGCAGGCTCAATGGTAATGTTACACCTCTCGCGCCTGATGGATGAGATAATAATCTGGTCCACTCCTTTTTTCGGTTTTATAGAGATAAGCGATGAGTTCTGCACTACCAGCAGCATCATGCCCCAGAAGAAAAATCCGGACGTAGCTGAACTTATCCGGGCGAAGACAAGCCGCGCATACGGAAATCTTCTTTCATTCTTAAGTCTTATGAAAGGCCTGCCTTTAACCTATAACCGTGACCTCCAGGAAGGAAATACATTAGTTATCGATACGGTTTCTATTTTGAAAAAATCTCTGGATGTCGCAGGGGAATTAATTAAAGATATAAAGGTAAATAAGGGAAACATGGAAGATGCCTTAAAAAAAGGTTTTTTAGAGGCAACAGAAGTTGCTGATTACCTTACGCGAAAAGGAGTGGCTTTTCGAAAGGCGCATCAGATAGTGGCATGTATTGTAAGGGATCTTGAGAAAAGGGAAAAAGACATATCCCAGTTATCTCTAACAGAGCTAAAGAGATACAGCCCTTATTTTTCCTCTGACGTTAAGAAGGTTTTAAATCCGCAGGCAATAGTTAAAGATAAAAAATCAGAAGGCGGGACTTCGCAGACAGAGGTCCGTAAGGATATTAAAAAGGCAAAGGGCAGGCTAAATGCGCGACTTTAACTACCGCCACAAGTATCTATATGCCGAAGATGTCCGGCTGGTAGACCTGGCTAAAAAGGCAGGGACCCCTGCGTATGTATACAGCCGGAAGAGTTTCTACGATCACTTCTCTAAATTAGATAAGGCATTTGCAAAGAAGCCTCATCTAATCTGTTATTCCCTAAAGGCCAACAGTAGCCTTTCTATTTTACGACTCTTAGCAGGATGGGGTGCCGGGGCGGATATTGTCTCCGGCGGCGAACTCTATCGGGCTCTTTGCGCTGGGATAAAACCCGAAAAAATAGTCTATGCCGGCGTGGGAAAAACCGGGGATGAAATTGCTTATGCCATAAGAAAAGGTATCCTGCTATTTAATGTTGAATCCCTGCCGGAGTTGTCGCTCATAAATGAAGCAGCCCTTTCTTCAGGCAAATGCCCGCGGGTATGTCTCCGCATAAATCCGGATATAGAGCCGCATACACATAGCTATCTTGCAACCGGTAAGAAAGAGACAAAATTTGGTA
>DAOWKF010000133.1 GCA_030640045.1 Candidatus Omnitrophota bacterium
ATATCGGCAATTTCATCGGTTCTATTGTCTTTGCCTGGTTAATACATAAAACAGGACTTTTTGGGAAAGCAGGATCTTTGAATGGCCTGGGCGCTTTATCAGTTAAGGTGGCAGAGTATAAACTGGCTATCCCATTTATCCAGGCGTTTATCAGGGGAATTTTTTGCAATATTCTGGTAGTCTTGGCAATTATTATGGCAATAATGGCTAAAGATATCGTGTCAAAAATATTTTGCATTATTTTCCCGATTGCCTGTTTTGTCGCCTGTGGGTTTGAACATTGCGTGGCTAATATGTATTTGATTCCTGTCGGTTTATTGGCAAAGGGGATACCTCTTTATGAAACATTTATTATGTTTAAGAATTTAGTTCCTGTTACCCTGGGGAATATTGTAGGTGGTATTTTTATTTTAACAATACATCCTAATAGAATTCGGCAGATAACTACCATTTTTAAAAAAAGTCGTAGCAATATTAGATAGGGAATGATTAAGAAAAAAATTATATTTGGGCTTGAATCAGCCTTTGGGATATGGTAATTTAGTTTAAAAGGAGGTTGCCGATATGAGTAAAGAGATTATTGTTAATGAGCTTAACGACGAGGGCTTTATCAGTGAGAAGGTCAAAGAAATCAAGGACGTTGTCGGGGACGGAACGGCAATTAACGCCCTTTCCGGAGGTGTAGATTCGTCTGCGGTCACGATGCTCGGGCATCGGGCCATTGGGAAGAGTCTTAAGACCGTCTTCGTTGAAAATGGTCTCATGCGCGAGGGCGAGTCCGACCAGGTCGCGGGTTTTTTTCGAAAGCTCGGCGTCAAGGTCGAAATAATTGATGCGCGCAAAGAGTTTTTCACAGCGCTCAAGGGAATCACGGATCCGGAAGAGAAGCGCGAGGCCATTACCCAGACATTCTACCGGAACGTATTCGGACGCATCGTTAAGGAGAGCGGAGCAAAGTATCTCCTCCAGGGAACTATCCTGACCGACGTCGATGAGACCATCGCGGGAATCAAGCGCCAGCACAATGTCTTTGAGCAGATTGGAATAGACCCGCAGGAGGCTTTCGGCTACCACATCATCGAGCCGCTCATTCAGCTTCGCAAGGACGGCGTTAGAAAGATAGGCAAGGCCCTTGGGCTTCCCGCGAACTTATTCGAGCGTATCCCGTTTCCGGGCCCGGCGCTCTCCGCGCGCGTGATAGGCGAAGTGACCCCGGAGCGTATCGAGACCGTGCGCAAGGCAACGGTCGTTGTCGAGCGGATGCTCAAGAGCACCGGCGCGTTCCAGTACATGGCGATCCTTCATAAAGACCGCGTAACCGGCATGCGCGACGGCAAACGCGATTTCGGCCAGCAGATTGAGGTGCGCTGTTGGAATAGCGTCGACGCGCGGACCGCAACACCGACCCGGATCTCCTTTGAAATCCTTGAGAGGCTCGCCCTCGAGATTAGCCGTGAGGTGCCGGGCATCGTCAGCGTCACGTACAACATAGCCACAAAGCCCCCCTCAACGATCGAAGCGGTTTGAAGATGAAACTTAATAAAAATCTTAAAAGTATAGATAATAAGCTTCTTGCAAAAGCCGGTGAAGAAATAAATAAATCCCTCCTCGATAAAATAGCCAGAAGCGCCGGGCATATACGTTATGTCAAAATAAAAGACACAATACTTTCTGCGGATATTAAGCGCACTTTTAAAGATGAACGGTATAACATTATATTTGCGGGGGATATAGTCAATAAAAAGATATTGTCTATAATGGAACAAATTTCTCTGCCGAAAACGATCCTGGCTGAGCTTATGCATATGAAAAAACTTCAACCTTATACCTACCATCATATACTGGTAGTTACCTTGCTTGCAATGAAACTGGTTTTTGATAAGAATTTAAAAAATGATTATAACCCCAAAAAGGTAGCGCAGTCAGGACTTATCCATGATATCGGTAAATCGAGAATCCCGCTCAAGGTGCTTAACAAACCCACGCCGCTTACGCGGGAAGAATATGAAATAATTAAGATGCATCCTATCATAGGATATATATTATTGCATTATTATCTTGGGAGGGACCATCACAAATATGATTATGCCTCATTTGAACACCACGAGCGGCTCGACGGGTCTGGTTATCCAAGAAACTTAAAAAGAATTGACAGGTATGCGCAGCTGATTGCAGCCGTAGATATGCTGGATGCGTTAATATCCAGCAGGCCTTATAGAAAATCTCCATTTACACTAAGGGCTGGCCTGGATGTTCTGGCATTAGATGAAGTTAAACAAAAAAAATTGAATAAAAAAATCGTATATCTTCTGGTATCTTATTCCAGAAAGGATAGGCCGGAACTCAACAGATTGAAAGTGTCAACGGAGAAAAGGGATAAAGAGCCCGAAGGAAACGCCTACGGCAAAATAGCCCCTGAAAAGTAAATGCCCGAAGCCCTGGACATACTTTATGAGGATAATCATCTCCTGGCTGTATGTAAACCACAAGGCATCCTCGTCCAGGGAGATAAAAGCGGGCAGATTGCCTTATTTGAGCTCGCCAGGAGATATCTCAAGGATAAATATAAAAAACCCGGCAATGTCTATCTGGGGCTTGTGCATCGGCTTGACAGAAAGACTGCAGGTGTAGTCGTTTTCGCAAAGACCTCAAAGGCAGCCGGCCGCCTGTCTTGTGAATTTCGCGAGCGCAGGGTCAAGAAGCTCTACCGGGCAATAGTAGAAGGGAAGAGTCCGGCGTCACTAACCCTGGAGCAGATCCTTTTACGGGATAGGAAAAGAGGGACCAGTAAAATTATTAAGAAGATGGTTCCGGGGGCGCAGAGAGTGAAATTGTTTTTTCGGGTGATTAAGAGGAGCGGCAACCGCGCGCTTCTTGAAGTAATCCCTGAGACCGGCCGCCATCATCAGATCAGGGCCCAGCTGGGAGCTATAGGTTATCCTGTTGTCGGCGATACAAGGTACGGGGCTAAGAAGAGACTGCCTGACGGAAGGATAGGCCTATTTGCACGTCAGATATCTTTTTCCCACCCCGTTAAAAAAAAAGAAATAACCATCAGTGCCCCTATCCCCCGAATTTTTTCCCTATTGATATAACCTGATAATCTCCTGATAATCTCCTTGCGCCTTTAAAAACCAATGGTATAATAAAATCCATGAACATACAAGAGCTGTGGGAAAAGGCGATCCGTGAAACAAAGGTCATAAGGCCGAGACTCAAGTCTCTTTCAGCCCATGCCGCTACTGAGCTTCCTTATATCTTTTTAGCTGAGTCCCTGGTAAATCGCGGCGATACAGTGGTGAGGAAGGGAAAAATTTCTGTTGAAAAACCTACCCTCATCCTCCCGCATAATATCCCCCAGTTTGAAGGGTTTGATTTTGAAAAGGAATTTAATCTCAACCAGGATACTGTAACCAATTTTTTGCTGATAAGAGGTATAAAATTCCCTTCATTAAAATATATTCACGAGGCATCCTCTCTCGATGTGTTTGAGGGGCACCTCAAAAAAGCCGCGGCTAAATTTTCCGATGAACTTGCCAGAAAAGAAGATGTGGATGCAGGGCTGATTTCCGGCGCAGATGATTCTTGGCCGTTTTCAGTGCTTATCTTTGTATGCACTCAGGTGATCCGTTCAGCACCGAATGATATCAAACGGCTTTTTGATGATTTCATGGATCATTAAAAAGTAATGGCAGAGACCCGCCAATGCCCTTTAGAAAAGATTGGTGAGTATCGCTGGAGGATCCCCGCCTCATATAAACCCGGTATGCGCGTGCCGGGGATTATCTATACGGACGAAAAATTACTAAAGGACATCCAACGGGATAAGGCATTTGACCAGGTAGCCAATGTCGCATTTCTGCCGGGGATTGTCCATGCCTCTTTCGCCATGCCTGATATCCACTGGGGCTATGGCATGCCGATCGGCGGAGTAGCAGCGACGGATATTGAAGCAGGCGGCGTGATTTCTCCAGGGGGAGTCGGATTCGACATAAATTGCGGGGTGAGGTTATTAAAAACAAATTTTCAATACGATGATATAAAAGACAAAATCAGAGATTTAATCTCCGCGTTATTCTTGAATGTCCCTGCAGGCCTGGGTTCAAAAGGCGATATAAAAGTAAGTGAAAAAGAAGAAAGAAAACTTTTAGTTGAAGGCGCGAAATGGGCAGTGGAAAAGGGCTATGGTGTAGCCCAGGATTTAGAATGCACCGAAGAATACGGGGCAATAGAAGGCGCAGACCCTTCAGCAGTTTCTCGCAGGGCGTATGAGAGGGGTAAGGCGCAGTCAGGGACGCTTGGTTCAGGAAATCATTTCCTGGAGATACAGGTTATTGACCAGCTCTATGATAAGGCCCTTTGCGGCAAATTTGGTCTGGATTTAGGCTTAGTAACCATAATGAT
>DAOWKF010000079.1 GCA_030640045.1 Candidatus Omnitrophota bacterium
AAATTGGCGAAAAAACCGCAAATGCGATCCCTGACCATCACGAAGGAATGCGCCGGATACTTAAGGATATGCATGACATAAAGGCAGTAGGTCACAGGGTAGTGCATGGCGGAGAATATTTCAAGGAATCATGTATTATTGATGAAAAGGTATTAAAAATTATCGAGGACTACGCTGACCTTGCCCCGCTCCATAATCCGCCTAATCTGGTTGGTATAAAGGCAGCGAGTCAAGCACTCCCCAATGTCCCGCAAGTCGCATCCTTTGATACAGCCTTTCATCAGACTATCCCTTCATATGCTTATCTATACGCCATACCTTATGAATTATATGAAAAATACCGCATCAGACGTTATGGTTTTCACGGGACTTCACACCGGTATGTCGCTCGACGCGCAGCAGAACTGGAAAATAAAGGAAAATATGATTTAAATATTATAACCTGCCACCTGGGAAATGGCTGCAGTATCGCTGCCGTTAAAAAGGGGAAAAGCATAGATACCAGCATGGGGCTGACCCCATTGGAAGGGGTGGTCATGGGGACGCGTTCCGGGGATATTGATCCGGCTATTATATTTTACTTAGCTGAAAGAAGAGGTATGAAAATCGAAGAAATAAATAATCTCCTCAATAAAAAAAGCGGTTTGCTCGGGGTTTCAGGCATAAGTAATGACGTAAGAGAGATTCAAAAGGCTGTCCAAAAAGGTGATAAAAAAGCTGCCCTGGCACTGGATATATTCTGTTACCGCATAAAAAAATATATAGGGGCGTATATGGCTGCCCTCGGTCATGTTGATACAATTGTCTTCACCGGCGGGATTGGCGAGAACGCGGCAGGACTGCGCCGGCAGATAATGGAAGGGCTGGAGGAATTGGGGATAAAGCTGGACAGGACAAAAAATGAAAAGACAGAAAAATGTGAGGCTGTTATTAGCAGTCCTGATTCACGGATAAAGGTCCGGGTCATCCCCACAGATGAAGAGGCAAGGATTGCCCACGACGCGTATATGCTAATGGAGAAATTATGAAAATATGTATTTTTGAAGACAACGGATTTGAAAATTTATATCCCCTGACATATCTACGCCCGATATGCGGACTCAGGTGCGGGAAGACATTGATTTTTGAAAAAATAATCAGGGCATTCCCTGACATTAAAATCTCTTTCTGGGTGAGGGATTATCTAATAAAGCTCTGGAGAAAAGAAGTATCTCCTCTTGCGGTAAACGACGCGGAAGCGCTGAAAAATGACGACACCCTTTTTATTAACAGCCGCTGGTTATTTATAGATACGAAATTTTCTATCCCCGGCAATGAAGAAATAGGAAAAATGGATGGCGAAATAGTCTACGCGCTCGTAAAAAAAACCCAAATGGCCGCTATCTCATCAGGAGATATCTCTATATGGCTGGCGAAATTAAAGGAAAATATCCAGGTTAAAGAAGTAAAGGTGAAACTAATTACTTATCCATGGGATTTGGTTAATTATAATGCCGATGCTATAAAAGACGATTTTAACGCAGGGACCGCAAAAATAGAAGGTGAATTTTCTCCACAGGCTTCTATTTACGGCGAAAAAGAAAAAGTCTCTATCGGCAAAGGAGCGAAGGTCCACCCCATGGTAGTAATCGATACTACCCACGGACCGGTTATTATAGATGAAGACGCTGTTATCTATCCATTTACAAAAATAGAAGGCCCGAGTTACATTGGAAAAGAAACGCAGATACACGGGGCTAAGGTCCGGGAGGGATCGAGTATAGGACCTGTATGCCGTATCGGCGGTGAGGTGGAAGAGGTCATCATACACGGTTATTCGAATAAATATCACGATGGTTTCCTCGGCCACAGTTACGTCGGTGAATGGGTAAATTTAGGAGCGCTGACAACAAACAGTGATATCAAAAATGACTATAGCCCGGTAAGCGTCTACATTAACGGCGAGATTATGAGTTCAGGCGAGGCCAAAGTCGGGTCATTTATCGGTGACCATACCAAGACGAGTATAGGGACATTTTTAAATACCGGGACAGTTATTGGTGTAATGACAAACCTGATCGGCTCAGGCGGGGTCCTGCCTAAATTTGTTCCTTCATTCACGTGGTATCTGAATAAAAAATTTACAAAAGGTTATGGCTATAAGATGTTACTGAAGACAGCAGGGGTCGCTATGAGCCGCCGCGGGAAAAAACTTGGTCAGGAAGGGCTTGATGTCCTGAACTATGTCTATGAAATCACCAAAGACAAGAGAGAGGAATTAATTGCGAGAGATAAAATGGGATAAAGGAGAAAAAAATGAGTGAGGTAACGGAGAGAGTAAAAAAAGTAGTCAGCCGGCAGCTTAAGGTCCAGCCGGAAAAAATCAATGAAGGGTCCGAGTTTGTCAAAGACCTCGGCGCGGAATCAATCCAGAGCATTGAGCTCGTGGCTGCCTTTGAAGAGGAATTCGGCATCACTATGGATGAAGACGCAGCGCTCAGTATAAAGACAGTGGGTACGGCTATCGAGTTTATCGAAAAACACTTATCGGAAGCAGGGAAAAACAATGAGTAAACAATATAACAGGCGCATCAAAAGGACAAAGACCAAAAAGCGCTTAAAAAGAAACAAAAAACGGCTAAAAGAACTTCTGTCACAAAAAGCATAAAAACTATTGCACAAAAATAAAATTGTAGTATAATAAATAAGATATGTTAGGACTAATAGGTAAAAAAATAGGTTTAACCCATATCTTTAAAGAGGATGGAAATTTTGTCCCGGTAACGGTCATTCAGGCAGGGCCCTGCTCTATAGTCCGGACAAAAACTGAAAAAACCGATGGGTATAATGCAATCCAGCTTGGTTTCGGAGACATCAAAGAAAAAAAGGTCAAAAAGCCCCAGCTCGGGCATTTCAAAAAAGTAAATCTAACCCCCAAAAAAATCTTACACGAATTCAGGCTGGGTCCTCAGGAGATAGAAGGAATAAATACAGGGCAGGAATTAAATACCTCTATCTTTAAAAAAGGAGAATGTGTAGATGTAACAGGCACCTCTAAAGGTAAAGGTTTTGCCGGGGTAATGAAACGGCATGGCTTCCACGGCGCCCCTGCATCTCATGGCAGACACTATTTCCGGCGGCATGGCGGTTCAATCGGCTCCCGTTATCCTCAGCATGTCCGCAAAGGAACGCGCATGGCCGGTAGAATGGGAAACGAGCAGGTAACGGTACAAAACCTGGAAATTGCTGATATAAGACCGGAAGACAACCTTATACTGATTAAGGGAGCTATCCCGGGAAATAAAAAAAGCTTTGTCTTAATTAAAAAGACCGTAAAAACGACTTCCTAACCCCGCTCCAGATATTCATTAGTGCGGGTATCAACCTTGACTTTATCCCCTTCCTTGATAAAGAGAGGAACTTTTACGACAAAACCTGTCTCTAAAATTGCCTCTTTCAGAAGATTGGTAACGCTGTCACCTCTATGGCCGGGTCCTACAGAAGTAACCTTTAAAACTACAGCTGCCGGCAGTTCCACATTGAAAGGGGCGGATTCAATGAATAAAATTTTGTACTCCCCGCCCTCTTGTAAAAAGCAATGCGCGCCGCCCAATCTTTTTTCCGGAATACCAATCTGCTCAAAACTCCCGGTATCCATAAAATAATATTCGCCGTCATTTTGATACAGGTACTGCATCTTCTTTTCCTCAAAATCCGGCTCTTTAAATGTTTCACCTGCGGCAAAGGTCTTCTCAAGAACAGCGCCTGTCTTTAGATTCTTTAAACGGGTTCGCACAAAGGCGCGGCGCTGGGCTGTGCGGGCATGCTGGAAATTTATTATGCTGTAAATTTCGCCTTCCAGCTTTATCCTCAACCCCTTACGAAAATCAACTGTAGAGATCATAAATAAACCCCCGCACCAGGTATTGATGCGGGGTAAAAACTATGCTTTAATCTGCGTAATCAGGTATAGTCTTATTTACCAAGGATGCGATACATTCCGGTCCCGCAATCAGGGCATTTACCTTTCATGGCCTTACGTCCGTTTTTCATTGTTACTTCTTTTGCTTCAGATATCTCTTTCTTTGCCTTGCATTTTACACAATAACCTTCCATATCTCCTCCTTCTTAATTTTCACTCCTAAGACTTACTTCATAATCCCCGTCTTTTTCTTTCACAATGACATGCCCTTCCCGCGAAAGCCATCCAAGACCCATTAAAATAAGATTTGTTGACTTCTGGATATGCCTGGCAAGTTCTTTGAAGGTTACATCTTTATGGTTTTCCAGATAGTGCCAGATATCTCCGGCTACCAAACCGATCTGCGTAATCATCAGTCTTTAAAATTCCCCCTTTACAGCTACGACCACCTTTTCGTTATCTACCTGAAGAGAGAGGCCTCTGTTATTTTCAACAGCTGTATAATAGGCGTCTACAGAGCTCACAACCCTTCCCATTGCCAGCCCAAAAATACCTAATGCCTCTATATCCGTTCCTCCAACCAGACCCCAACAAAGACCTTCTATACCACCCATAATAAGGACCTTGATTAGACTATCATCATTATAGATCTGTCCGAGTCCCGGGCAAAGGACTGACAGGAATGTAGCCGTACCGGGACTTTTAATAGCGCCTCCCGTAGTACGTGTTGTCCCTACCCCTTGCTTCGCAGGGATGGCTTCGCCTATTGTTTCTTCGGTCACCTCTTTTGTAACAGGGGCTCCACCGTTAGCCAGACAAAAACTACTTCCTAAAAAAATCAACCCTACTACAACTATACCAATTATTCCTACCCGCATTCTCCTTCCCTCCTTTCTATTTTGCATTTTACACTTTTCATTTTACATTTCTATTGTACCACATCCTTCTATCTATTCAACCTTTTTCTACATTTTTTTCCGGCAGCACGGCACCGGGCTTTTGCCAGCTAAAAAAGTCGCACTTGGGGAACTTATTACAGCCATAGAAAGCCCTGCCTCTCTTTGTCCGCCTTTCAATAACCTCCCCCTCACAATTTTCTTTAGGGCATTTTACTCCTATCTCCATTGGCTGGGTGAATTTGCATTCAGGATACCGTATACACGCGAGAAACCTTCCGAATCTCCCGTTCTTAACTAAAAGAGTGCCTCCGCATTCCTTGCACTTTAGTTCGCTTTGCTCTACCTCACCTTCTTCAAGGGCCTGGGTATAGCGGCACTTCGGATAGACTGAGCATGCAAGGAACTTCCCGTGTCTACCCCAGCGCATGACCATCGGCTCACCGCAGCGAAGACACTTAACATCAGTCTCTACCCTCTCCTTTTTTAAATCCTTCATCTCTTTTTCTGCCTTTTTCACTGCCTCTATAAAAGGGGTGTAAAAATCGCGCAACATCTCTACCCAGTCTTCTTTCCCTTCTTCAATAGTATCAAGCTGGTTTTCAAGGTTAGCTGTAAACTTAATGTCCATAACTTTAGGGAAATTGTCTATCAAAAGCTCTGTGACCGTAAGTCCGAGTTCAGTAGGATAAAGTTTACGCTTTACTCTCTTTACATATTCCCTTTCCTCAATAGTATGTATAATAGTCGCATAGGTAGAAGGTCTGCCGATCCCCTCCTCTTCCAGGGCCTTGACCAGCATTGCCTCTGAATAAGGCGCAGGGGGTTTAGTAAAATGCTGCTCAGGGATAAGTTTTAGAAGTAATAACTTTTCTCCTGTATTAAGTAACGGCAATCCATCTTTTTTACCTTCTTTTTCTTCGTCCTCCCTCCCTTCCTCATAGACAGCCATAAATCCTGAAAATCTTGCAACCTGTCCCCTCGCCCTGAACGTGCAAAGTCCTGAGCCTGTCGAAGGGCATGAGCCTGCGCTAATAAGCACAATAGTCTCGTCAAAAATAGCCGGGGTCATCTGGCTGGCTAAAAACCTGCGCCAGATGAGGTCGTAGAGCTTCCACTGCTCCGGGTTTAGATGTTCCTTGATTACCTCAGGCGGTCTTTTCAGGGAAGTAGGCCGAATAGCCTCATGCGCCTCCTGGGCGCCTTTCCTTGGGGGAAAATAATTGGGTTTTTCCGGGAGAAAATTCGTTCCGAATTTGTCTTTTATATATGTCCTTGCCTCATTTTGAAAATCCGAATTTATACGGAATGAATCTGTGCGCATGTATGTAATAAGTCCTGTAGGTCCTTCGTCACCTACTTCCATCCCTTCGTAGAGCTGCTGGGCCACGCGCATTGTTCGATAGGCAGTAAACCCTAATTTTCTGGCAGACTCCTGTTGAAGCAGAGAAGTCGTAAAAGGGGCAGGCGCATTTCTTTTCTGCTCCTTCTTTTCTATATCCCCGGCAATAAAATCGCATCCCTTTAATTCACTGACTATCTTCGCGGCATCTGCCTCTTTTTTTATTTCAGCCTTTTTCTCATTGATCTTAAACAGCCTTGCTTCAAACTCCGCGTCCTTTTGAGTCTTTAAAAGCGCCTGTATTGTCCAGGATTCTTCAGGGATAAAACCTTTTATTTTTTCTTCTCTCTCTAATATTAACCTCATGGCCACAGACTGAACCCTGCCGGCGCTAAGACCTCTCCCGATCTTTTTCCATAGGATCGGGCTTATCTTATATCCAACCATCCTGTCCAGGATCCTCCTTGCCTGCTGGGACAGAACCTTGTTTGTATCAATTGCCTGAGGATGAGCAATCGCATCAAGGACCTTTTCCTTTGTTATCTCATAAAATATAGCCCTCTTTATCTTTGAAGGCATCTTCAACATCTCAGCTAAATGCCAGGATATGGCCTCTCCCTCTCTATCAGGATCTGTTGCCAGGAATATAGTATCTACATCTTTTGCTTCCTTCTTTAACTCTTTAATTACCTTGCTCTTATTCGGTATAATCTTGTATGTGGGCTTGAAATTCTTCTCAAAATCTATACCCATCTCCTTTTTAGGGAGGTCTCTAACATGGCCATAGGAAGATTTGGCAACATACCCTTTACCTAAAAATTTGGTAATAGTCCTGGTCTTAGCCGGTGACTCAACTATCACAAGTGACTTTTTCATATACTTAACCCTTAATAAGCGCCAGGGTCTCAGCCCTCGTCTTCTCGTTTTCCTTAAAGATTCCCCTCACTGCAGAAGTAACAGTAACTGCCCCTGACTTCTTTATCCCCCTCATTGACATACAGAGGTGCTCTGCTTCAATAACGACCATCACTCCACGTGGCCTGAGTTTCTTCATAAGCACATTAGCAACCTCTGTAGTAAGCCTCTCCTGCACCTGAAGCCTCCTGGAAAATAAATCTACTACACGTGCCAGTTTACTTAAGCCGGTAACCCTCCCTCCGCGCGGTATATACGCCACATGCGCCTTACCGATAAAAGGCATGATATGATGTTCGCATATCGAGTGAAACGGGATATTTTTCAGGAGAATAATCTCATCGTGCTTCTGGTCTAAGATAACCTCCAGTTCCTTCGCAGGGTCACGACGAATACCGGCAAATATCTCCTCATACATCTCTGCTACACGCCGGGGCGTCTCTTGAAGGTCTTTCCTTCCAGGGTCTTCCCCGATCGCCTTTAATATATCCCTGACAGCCTTTTCAATCTTTTTTTTATCCATTAGTTTCCCATTATACTGTCTCTACATATTTTTAGTCAAGCCAAATCGGCCTTTGGAAATTACTTTCCGATACAAAACTTAGAGAATATTCTCTCCAGGACATCTTCATTATGCACCTCGCCTGTAATCTCCCCCAGGAGAGAGACAGCCTCCTTGACATCGATGGCAATCAATTCTTCCCCTCGTCTCTCTTCAATACCTCTGATTGCCTCTGAAATTCTACTATTTGTATTTTTAAGAATGTCCTCATGCCTTAAAGATACAATAATTTCATCTCCTTTTGGCGCTATCTCTCCATTCAGGAGAAGGCCCTTCACTACCTGAAGCAGCCCCTCTATATTTATCCTTTGAGTAGCTGATATCTTGACTATTGGCGCCACGTGGGGGAAAAAATTGCGCATGGCTTTTTCATCTAATCGAAAAGGAAGGTCTATCTTATTTATAGCCAGGATAGTCTTTCTTCCGTTAAATGAGGAAAATATCTCTCTGTCTTCCCGGGTTATTCCGCAATTTCCATCAAGCAAAAAGATGACAAGATCAGATTCTTTAAGGCTCATCTTCGCGCGTTTTAATCCTTCTTTTTCCAAAAGATTCTCTGTCTTACCCAGGCCTGCTGTATCGATAAGCCTGACGAGACACCCTTCAATCTCTATCTCTTCTTCAATGGTATCGCGTGTAGTTCCTGGAAAGGGCGTAACAATTGCGCGTTCGCGGCAAAGGAGGGTATTTAAAAGTGAAGATTTGCCCACATTCGGCCTGCCCGCTATTACGACCTTCACCCCTTCTCTCAATATCTTTCCGCTTTCTCTCCGGTCAAGAAGATTCTCAATCTTTGAATTTATATCTTTCAGTTTATTCAGTAAAATCTCTTCAGGATCTAATTCAAGTTCTTCCTCCGGGAAATCTATTGATGCCTCAAGCTGGGTAATTATCTCTAAAAGGCTTTCCTTTATCTCTAAAATTTCACTGGATAAAGCCCCCTCGAGCTGTTTCATGGATATCCTGGCCTGGGTGGTAGTTTTTGCCCGTATAAAATCAGCTATTGCCTCTGCCTGGGCCAAATCTATACGGCCGTTTAAAAATGCGCGTTTTGTAAATTCCCCCGGCTGGGCAAGCCTTGCTCCACTCCTCAGCAAAAACCTCAGAATCTCTTTTAATGGGACGATGCCTCCGTGCGCATTTATCTCAACTATATCCTCGCGGGTATATGTAGAAGGCCCGCGCATGACTGTAAGGAGGACCTCATCTATTGTTTCGCCTTTCTCATCCCTGATAAATCCATATCTTAAGGTATGCGATGGAATTTTAGAAAGGTCTATCAGTCCCGGTTCTTTTGGAGAAAAAAACGCACTCGCTGCTATAGAAATAGCATCAGGCCCGCTGAGCCTCACTATGCCAATCCCCGACTGCCCGGGAGGAGTGGAGATAGCGGCAATGGTACCATCAGTTACTATATTTTGCATTTTGCGCTTTTAGTTTTAAGATTCTTTTTGCCTCCCCAACCACATACAGAGACCCTGTGACACATATTACATCCTCTTTTCCTGCCCTCTCCCGCGCCATAGATATTGCATCTTCCACAGAACCGCCGTCTGTGACATTGCTGTTAAATCTCTTCGCCTCCCTTGCAATACATTCACTTGGGCATGCCCTTTTCGATTGTATCTGGCAGGTTACGACCTCGCACGCTACCGGCGCAATCGCCCTTATGATATGAGACCAATCCTTATCAGCCATAATCCCCAATACCAGCAATATCTTTTTAGCCGAAAAAAAACTCCTGAGTGTCTC